>JAQUOB010000224.1 GCA_028717325.1 Candidatus Margulisiibacteriota bacterium | reverse complement strand
CGTTTCGGCTCGGCGCAGGAGAGCATTCGTTATCTGTCGGATTTCGAAAAAGGCTATACGAACGATAAGCTTTGCGGCTTAAACGTCGCGCCGGCGATCGTTAATTTTACGGCGGCGCCGCGCGAAACAACCCTCAATCAGACCACCAGCCTCAAATTGCGCGCCGAGATCGCATCGCGCGAAAGTTTTTCCCCCATTTCCAAAGTCAAAGTCGACCTCTCGGCGATCGGCGGGGCGCCAGACGCCGAGATGTTTGACGACGGCGCCCACGGGGACGAGCTAGCCGGCGACCGGGTTTATTCTTTGAACATTTCCTTTAACCCCAAGGAAACCGGCGAAAAGATTTTTGAGGCAGTCGCCGTCGACCGTCTCGGCTGGGAAGGAAAGCAAGCAACTTCCATTTTGGTCGTCGAATGAAACGTCTGCTTATATCGCTGTTGATCGTTCAGTGCCTGCTTTTCGGCGCCGCCCGGGCCGAACTGGCGGAGATCGGGATCAATCCGTTAAAGCTTGAGATCGGTGCTCGGCCGCTGGGCATGGGCGCGGCCTTTTCGGGGCTGGCGGACGATGTTAATTCCGCCCTGTACAATCCCGGCGGACTGGCCTGGGTCAAGGGTGTCTCGCTGACCGTGAAAGATGTTGATAACCTGACCGGCGTGATGGCTTTCCCCACGGGCAATAATTCTTCTCTCGGGCTGGCGATCGTTAAAGCCAAAAACAGTACCGCCGGCGCCGCTGTCTCGAACAGCAACATCGTGCTGCTTTCTTACGGGACCAAATTGAATTTTATCCCGCTCTTTGCCAACCAGGAGCTTTTTCAGAGACTGGGCTTTGGCATCGGTGTTAAGGGTTTGCTGAGTGAATCCCTGCTTCGCCCCGGCCAGTCCGATCGTTCAGCGACCGGCTGGGACCTGGACCTGGGGGTCTTGTGGAAAGGGTCTGACTGGTGGTCGGCCGGAATTGCCGCGCAAAACGTGCTGCCTGCCGGATCGCCGTTAGGCGGGGGCCAGCTGGCCTGGGATGTTGGCGGCACCGAGACCGTTCCGGCAACTTTTAAACTGGGCGGCTCGGCCAGGCCCATCGGCGACCTGCGCTCGCCCGTTTTTATGGAGGGCCGGGAGCTGTCGCTTTCCGGCGAGCTCGATCTCTCAAGGAGTTCAGCCCTGCTGCGTGTCGGCGGCGAGTGGGGCATCAACAAAACTTTTTACTTCCGGACCGGGATACTCCAGCAGGATAGGCCGGGCGGCTCGACCACCAATTTGAGCTTCGGCCTGGGCTGGCGCTCCGAAGAATGGGGAGCGGATATCGCCCGCAGCCATGAACCGCTGCGCGATGAAGACCTGATCTATTTTTCCGTCCTCTATTTTCCGCGTGACTGGATCGTGCAGACAAAGCTGGACGTGGACAAGCCCGCCATGCTGGAAAGCGCGCTACAAAAAATATCGCTGGCCGATAACCTGGAAACCTATGACGACCGGATCGAGGTACTGGGCCAGGTCAAGTCCGGGGTCGAGGTCTACGTCAATGACGCGCGGGCGGTGACCGGCGACGATAATAATTTTAAAGTGACGGTCCCGCTGCAACTCGGAAAAAACCTGGTCGTGGTCGAAGCGCGTTACCAGGGCGAAAAGAAGGACTGGACGTACAAAGTTTTGCGCAAAGCCAGGGTCGAAGTTGTGGGCGGCAAGAAAGAAGAACTGGCCCGACAGAAACAAAAAGTCGAAGAACTGGTGACGCTGGGGGTCGTTGAAGTTACGCCCGGCGCGGAATTTAAGCTTGATGCCAGCCTGACCAGGGGGGACCTGGCCACCTGGCTGGCCAAAGCCTCGGGCTTCCGCCTGCCGAAAGTTGAGCGCGATCTTTATGCCGACGTCAAAAAAGACAATCCGCTGGCGCCGTTCATCAAAGTTGTCGTTGAAGCGGGCCTGCTGGCGCCTTTCCCCGACGGCACTTTCCGGCCCGATACGCCCGTGGCCAAGGAAGAAGGCGATCGGCTTTTCAAATTGCTCAAGAAAGCAGCGAGATGAAAATAGTCAACAAATACTTTTTGACCTTAATAATTGTGATCGTCCTGAACGGTGCCGGCCTCTACGCCGGTCCGGCGGCGGCCCAGAAAAAAGCCGGGGCGGAAGAGGCGATGACAAAAGGCGAAGCGATCCAGCTGTTGTCGACCACCGATTTCATGAAGCAGAAGATCGGCGAACTGCTCTCCTGGACGGTCGGCTACGACGTTTCGAAGGTCAGCCGGGTCAAGTTGACGCCGACCATAAATTATCTGCGGGCCGTGCCGCGCAAGCTCCCGCCCGACGGCCGCACTATCATGGAGGTCGAGGCTTCCGTCGATGATCCGGGCGGCCTCATCAACATCGCCGGCGTCCGGGCTGACCTAAGCTCGATCGGCCGGCTGCCGAACACCATGCTGGTCGACAATGGTTTGTACGGCGACAAAAAAGCCGGCGACGGTGTTTACACGCTGCAGGCCACCGTTTCGCCGAAAATTTCCCT
>JAQUOB010000223.1 GCA_028717325.1 Candidatus Margulisiibacteriota bacterium | reverse complement strand
CCGCGTATTTAAGCCCCGTCTGGATCGCCGCGCCGGCCCCCAGATTGATCGGATGGGCGATCACCGGGACCTTCATGGCGCCGGCAATCCGGGCCGTATCGTCTTCGCCCCCGTCGCAGATAACTATCTGTTCAAAAACAATGCCGGGCACGGCCAGACGCCGGACCTCTTCGATCACCTTTTTAATGTTTTTTTCTTCGTTATAAGCGGGAATAATGACCAAGACGGTTTTCATTGATCAGGCCCCTCTCTTCGCCAGGTAAAACAGGCCCAAAACCGAGCCGACCGCCCAGCTGCAAGTCCGGATAAAAAATAACGCGAAAAAGACCGGATAATAAGGCCAGGCAGGATTGATCTCTGCTATATTTTTTATGTAAGAAGCGATCAGCAAAAGCATAAATATCATTGAAACATAAAGCGATCCACGAAATAAAAACGAGAGCAAATAAAAGAACAGTCCGCTTAATAAAAAGACGATCTGCAGGCTCATGCCGAAAGTCGTGATCTGGTCCGCCGCCGCTTTTCGCCCGTGTTTAAACAATAACTTAACGCCCCATTTGGCCTGGTCCCTCTGCTGTTTGACGTAGGCCAGTATATTACTCCTGTGATAATGACGGACAATCGCGCCCGGCACATAGAGGATTTTACCATATTTTGCCAGTCGATAACAAAAATCGACCTCGAACGCCTGATAGGTAAAGCTCTCATCAAACCGGACCTGTCTGGCCGTTTCCGTTTTGAAGCAGAGGTTCATGGTCGGCGCCCGGTCGATATATTTTGGAAATTTCTTATAACGGTTCTCCAGCTCCAGGCCGATCGCCCTTTGCAGATAATTGGCCGATTCGGGCGTGCCGCAAAAGCCGGCCGTAGCCGCCAGCCCCGATTCGCGGACGAACGGGGCCAGCAGTGCCGCCGCCCACTCCCGGTCGACGACACAATCGGCGTCGGTGCAGATAAAATATTCATTTTTGGCCAGGTCGAGCGCCCGGTTGAATATTTTGCTCAAGCCGCCGTCCAGCCGGTGGAGGTTTATCCGGTCCCCGTATTTTAAAAGAGCTTCGTATGAGCCGTCGGTCGACAGGTTATCAATCACGATTATTTCCTTGTTCGGCCAGTCGAGCCCGAGCAAAGAATCGATGCATTTCTCTATGATCTCCCGTTTATTTTTGACCGCGACAAAGATGGTGACCGGCATTTCAGTATTATTTCCCATTTTAGTTTCTGTTCCTGGCCTTGATCCCCAACAACCGAAAAAAGCCCTGGATATAACTTTTCAACATATCAAAATTTCTGATCCTCTTAAGCGCCCTGATCATCGTCTTCGGCCGGAAATAAAATCCCTTGACGGCCCGCTCATAAGCCGCCATCAGGTATTCGACCGGCAGCTGCTTTTGATAAAAATACATTTCATTGCCGATCGGCGTGTCCAGGTTGTCCCAGGCTTTTTGATTTATTTCATAATTTTCTATGATCTCGTCCCGGACGCGCGTGCCGTGCGAAGGAAAGATCAGGTTAAAGCCGGCAAAATCCAGGTCCAGCTCCCTCGAAAGCTTGATGGTCTTCTCGGTGGATTCAACGGTATCGCCCGGATAATTGAGCAGGAAGAAGCCCTTGACCTCCATGCCCGCCTCGTTCGCCCACTTGACCGCCTGCTTGACCTTCGCGATGGTTATCCGCTTGTTCATTTTCTTTAAGATCGCTTCATCGCCCGATTCGATCCCGAAGGAAATGCTCAAACAGCCGCTTTTTTTCATCAATTTGAGCAGCTCCAAATCGATGGTATCGACCCTCGACGAGCAGCGCCAGATAACGTCCAGTTTTTTCTCGATCAGGGCCTCGCAAATGTCCCGGGTCCGCTGCCGGTTGATCGTAAATGTGCTGTCAAAGAACTTGAGCTCCCTCACCCCGAACTTTTTCGTCAGCAGTTCGATCTCCTGGATGATCGACCCGGCGCTCCTTAAACGGCACTGTCCCTGCCAGATCACCCGGTCGGCGCAAAAATTGCAGTTGTAAAAACAGCCCCGGGCGGTGATCAGGCCGGCGATCGGCTTTCTGAAAAAGAGGCCCGGCGGCGGAGTGTATTTTTCTATATCGATCAGGCCGTATTCCGGGAAAGGGATCGAATCCAGGTCTTTGATCAGCGCTCTTGGTTTTGTCTGGACCAATTCCCCGCTTCGCCGGAAGACGAGGCCGTCGACGGAATCCAGATCCCTTTTGGCCTGCAGATTGTCGGCCAATTCTAAAATTGTCCTCTCCCCTTCGCCGATCACGGCGATGTCGATGTCGGGCATTTGGTCCAGCACCGTTTTACCCATGACGGTGGGATGCACGCCGCCAACGATCGTGTGGAGGCCGGGCTTTAAATGCTTAACCAGTCGTGACAGCTCGATCGTCCCGAGGGCGGTCTGGGTAACGCAGCTAAAACCGACAACGTCAAAATCATTCTCCTGCAGGATCTTTTCCAGGCCTGCCTTAATATCAGAGGTTATCTGGCCGTCAAGGATCTTGACTTCATGCCCGTTCTGTTTTAAAACGGCCG
>JAQUOB010000222.1 GCA_028717325.1 Candidatus Margulisiibacteriota bacterium | reverse complement strand
CTGGTCGGCACGGGAGTTTATCTTTACCGTCTGATCGACGCCGGCTCGAAAAAGTCGCTGGGCAAAGGCAAGGTATGGGTTATAAACCGCTGATAATTGTCGTTTTACTAGCTAGCCAAAGCTTTGCCCAAACCGCCTTCGATCCGCTCTCGATCGCCATCGGTGCGCGGCCGCTCGGTATGGGCGGCGCGTTCGTCGCGGTGGCCGACGACGGCAACACGCTTTTTAACAATCCCGCCGGCCTGGGCGAAATTGATTCGGTTAAATTTACGAGCATGTCCGGCGCCCTGTTAGAAGACGTCAATTACACGGTCTTGGGCGGCATCCTGCCGTTCGGCAACCAATTTTCGCTGGGGGCAGGTTACGCGGGGGCCTTTGTTTCCGGCCTCGAGATAAGAGACGCCCGCGGCAACCTGGGGGGAAGCGCTAACTACGGCAACAGCACGGCCTTTATCGCTCTCGGCAAGAAATTGAACGATAGAAGTTCGCTTGGCCTCTCGCTCAAATATTATTTTGCCTCCGCCAGCGAGCGGAGCTCGGGCAACGGCTGGAACATCGACGCCGGCCTGCTCCAAAGCGGTTGGAACTGGCTGAAACTGGGCCTGGTCGGCCGGAACCTGATCGGCACCAGCCGGATCAACTATCAAAACGGGCAAAGCGAGCCCCTGCCCTTCTCGATAAGAGCCGGGACAAAGATCTACCTGCTGGGCAATGGTTTTGACGCCGCCATCGGGTCGCCGTGGGAGACGAACCTGGTGGCCGACGCCGATTTTTTCCCGCAGGGCTCAACACCGATGTCACTGCACACGGGTCTCGAATTTTCTCCGAGCCCCTTTCTGGCCGTCAGGGCCGGCGTCGATCGGAGCAACCTGACCGGCGGACTTAGCTTAAAGATCGCCGGGTTCGGCTTTCATTACGCCTACCATCCCTACGGCGATTTTGACGGCAGCGCCGCTAATTATTTTTCCATCACTTATGACGAGCGGGGTTTTCCGCCCGAGCCGCCCGCCCCGGACACGTATATTGCAAAATATTCCTCCCTGTGATAAAATAAATATCTTGTTTGCTCTCTTAATTTGATCGTATAAACACTAAAAATATCAGGAGGATTTGAATGCCAGTCGTCACAATGAAGGAACTGCTCGAAGCCGGCGTTCATTTTGGGCACCAGAGCAAGCGCTGGAACCCCAAAATGGCGCGCTATATTTATTCCGCGAGGAACGGGATCCATGTAATCGACCTGCACAAAAGCATCCCGCTGATCGAAAAGGCCTATGAATTCGTCAAAGGCCTCTCGGCCAACGGCTCCATTCTTTTCGTCGGCACCAAAAAACAGGCCCAGGAAGCGATCGAAGAAGAAGCCAAGCGCTGCGGCATGTTCTACGTCAACCAGCGCTGGATGGGCGGCACGCTGACCAACTTTAAGACGCTGAAAAAGAATATCGCGCGCCTGAACGAGATCGAAAAGTGGAAAGAGGACGGCACCTACGACCGCCTGCCGAAAAAAGAGGTCATCCTGCTCGAGCGCGAGCACAGGAAGCTCGTCCGGGGCCTCGGCGGTATCCGCCAGATGACCATCCTGCCGGCCGCCGTTTTTATCGTTGACACGGTCAAAGAACAGACCGCCCTGAAAGAGGCCCGGCGGCTCAACATCCCGATCGTCGCCATCGTCGACACCAACACCGATCCGGATGAGGTCAACTACCCGATCCCGGGCAACGACGACGCCATCCGCTCGATCAAATTGCTGACCAGCATCGTGGCCGACGCCGCGATCGCCGGACGCGAAGTCGCCAAACCGGTCGAAGAGGCCGTGACCGGCGAAGAAATCGCCATCGCCGCGCCGCTTGAGGTCGAAGAGGCCGAGGCGCTGACCATGGAACAGCAGTTGGAAGAGACCGTCCTCGCCCATGTCATCGTCCCGAAAGAGGAAGAAGAAGAAAAACGGACGGGATTTTAGTTTAGTCAGGAGAAGGATAATGGAAATTACCGTTGAGATGATCAAAGAGCTAAGAGAAAAGATGGGCTGCGGCATGATGGAATGCAAGACGGCCCTGACCGAATCCAAGGGCAATTTTGAAGAAGCGATCGATCTCTTGAGAAAGAAAGGGCTGGCGGCCATCGCCCGCCGGGCCGGCCGCGTCGCGACCGAAGGCGTGGTCGATTCCTACATCCACATCGGCGGCAAGATCGGCGTCCTGCTCGAGGTCAACTGCGAAACCGATTTCGTCGCCCGCAGCTCCGATTTCCAGGCCTTTACCAAGGACCTCTGCCTGCAGATTGCGGCGGCCAATCCGCAATACGTCACCCGCGACGAAGTCCCTGATGGGATAGTCGAGCACGAGAAAGAGATAATCTCGACCCAATCAAAGACCGAGGGGAAGCCGGAAAAAGCGATCGAGAAGATCATCGAAGGCCGGCTGGAAAAGTTCTACGCCGAGGTCTGCCTGCTCGACCAGCCCTTTATCCGCGACCAGAAAAAAGTCGTCAAGGACCTGCTGGGCGAGCTTTCCGCCAAGATCGGCGAGAACATCGTTATC
>JAQUOB010000221.1 GCA_028717325.1 Candidatus Margulisiibacteriota bacterium | reverse complement strand
TTGCTTCTTCTCTTTCGTCGGGATAAAAATAAGCCTTGATCTTCCCTTGTTCTTCTCTGATGACCGCCCAAACCTTCGGCCGGCCGCGAAAACCATGGACTTCGAGAAATTCCCGGCCGAGGCGCAGCACAACGCAGGGACGGCGCTCACTGTTTATTACTTTCCACCAGCGCCTGATCACTTTTTTGCCCAAGCCTTGCGTCAAAGCGGCCTTAACCTCTTGGCCGTCGTAGCGAGCTTGCCGGTAATCGCTCCTGCCGTCAGCCGGGATGGGCCTGACCAGTGGCTCCCAGGTTTCTTTGCGTTCGCAGGACATAATAGTGCGAAGATCCCTTTTATCGTTTTCCCCTATATTTTTTATATCATACCAGCCATAGAGCATCTTTATATCGCCGGTCTTTCCGGCTTCTTCCACAATCCGGATATGGAGCGGGCCATCTTTAAGGCCATAGATCGTCGGCCGCAGATCGGCAGACAAAGCAAACGAGAGTCGGCCGCGTCTGACCTGGCAGGTTTTTTCGTAGTAAGAACCGTTGGTACGAGTAGTTAAAAATTTCCCTAAAGTAATTCCGTTAGCCATAAAATTTAATTATTATTCCTGCGAACAACGGTCGATCCCCGGAAAGATCAGTTCCCGGTCAAGCTTGACCGGAATCCCGTTTTGATTGAGCATTTTGTTCGTCTCACAGACACAGCCGACCGTTCTCATGTTCCAGTTGACAAAGCCCAGCTCGCCGGAGATCCAAAGCTGTGACACACCAAGCCCTCTGACGATCTCCGCCAGCCGCGACCAGGCGACTGTTTTGTCGAAGAAAGCGTTTCCCGGCCAATCAGGTTCGGGATCGTCTCTTCTGGTCGGTACTTCGATGACCGCGCCCGACCTGATCGATATAGCACCCAGCCGCCTCTCGGTTGCAGCCTCGTCACCCCTGCCGATAAAGATCATGAGCGGCCACTCAAGCGTGCTTAATCTCTGGCTGACCCGATCGCAATGGCCGAGATAGGTTCGATAAGGTATGTCGGCTACGCTCCGCGGCACGGGTGGTCTGTAGCTATTATAGATATGCAATTCGGCAAACCACGGATGGACAAGCGCCATCATCCGGCCCTCACTGCGTTCGAGCGCGGTTTTGACATGTTTGAAAGCAATATGAGGGCCACGGCTATCGCTCTGCAACAAACGAACTGGGATTAATGATAAACCCGCCATGCTCCATTATCGGCAGGGGAAGAGGGTGGTTTCAGTCTATCTTTTTTTTGCGGACCGGACGGGTATGTTTGATGACTTTGGTTTTTTTGTGTGGTTTGTATTTAGTTATTCGGTGTTTGTGATTTCTCTTAACCAGTTTTTTGGTGAAATACCTCTTTCTAACAATTTTCTTTTTTGCCGGTAGTGGGTCACTGACCGTTTCGCCGGTAAACTCCTCGTAGCAGGCGCGCGAAACTTCATTGATAAATATCCTGGCCTCGCGCTGTTTCTTAAAACCATTGGTAAAGACCGAAAGGACGTAATTGCCCTGTTTGGTATAGACGATCCCGACATCATTCAAAACGCCGTCAACATTGCCGGTCTTGTCCGCCACGACGGTCCCCGGCGGCACGCCCCGCCAGATCCCCCAGCGGTAGCGCTGATTCCTCATGAACGAGAGCATCTCGTTTTTGGACTGGGTGGTAAAGCCCTGAGCCCGGTAGATTTTTACCAGCAGATGGGCCAAGTCGAGCGGAGAGGTTTTATTTATATTGAGAGCGGGCGGCTCGTTCAGCATAGTATTGTCAACGATCAGCGTTTCCGCCAGCCCGAGACTCTTGATGTATTCATTCACGGTCGGCAGCCCCAGCGTATTGACCACCAGCCGTGTCGCCGTGTTATCGGAGAGGACGATCATCATTCTGACCAGGTTCCAGATCGTGTAGGAGGTCCCGCCCTTCAGCCATTGCAGGACGCCCGAGCCGCCCAGTTTGTCCTCGTTCCTGAACCTGATTTTTTTTTGCAGATCGACCTGCCCGAGATCGGAGAGATGGAAAGCGGCCGCCATGACCGGCACTTTGGCCACGGAGGCGGCCGGGAATTCCTGCGAGCCGTTGATCGAAAGCTCCTGTCCGGTCTTAAGATCGATGAAGGCAAGGCCGACGGCTTGGCCGTGAGGCGCGGCCAGCTTTTCCAGCCGGTTGAACAGACTATTGTCGACTGCGGGCAAAGCGGCCTGGACGGCGCGGCACAGCAACAAGACAGCCGTAATGGCCAATAATTTTTTGAGCATTGTAAAAATTATATCATATTTATAAAATCGCCTTGAATAACGGCGGCTCGAGGCCTATAATTTTTATCAAATGGCTGAAGAAGCAAAAAGAGAACTGCTTAATAAGATCAATCAGGACCTTCAGGCGGCGATGAAGGCAAAAGACGAACTGCGCCTTTCGGTCCTGCGTATGATGAAGAGCAAGATACTTTATGTCAACGCGCGCGGCGACCTGCCTGATGCCGAGGTCATTAAGATCTTGACCAAATACGGCAAAGATATTAAAGAATCGATCGAAGAGTTCAAAAAAGTCGGCCGGA
>JAQUOB010000220.1 GCA_028717325.1 Candidatus Margulisiibacteriota bacterium | reverse complement strand
GCTGACCCAGGTAATGGAAGAAGCCAAAGCCATCTTTATCCGGATGGGCTTTGAGATCGCCGAAGGGCCGGAAGTCGAGACCGATTATTATAACTTTGACGGCTTAAATATCCCCCCGCATCACCCATCCCGTGACATGTGGTCGACTTTATTTATCAAAGACGACATTTTGTTAAGGACGCACACTTCACCCGTCCAGATCAGGGTGATGGAAAAGAAAAAACCGCCGCTGGCGATCATCGCGCCGGGGCGCGTTTATCGCCGCGACTCCGACGCCAGCCATTCGCCGATCTTCCAGCAGTTAGAGGGTTTTCTGGTCAATAAACAGGTGACGTTTGGCGACCTCAAAGGCACGCTGACCGAATTCTTGAGGCAGATGTTCGGCAAAGATAAGAACGTTAGGTTCCGGCCGAGCTTTTTCCCTTTCACGGAGCCCTCGGCCGAGGCAGACGTGGAATGCGTGCTGTGTAAAGGCAAGGGCTGCCGGCTGTGCAAAGATACCGGCTGGATCGAGATACTCGGCTCCGGCATGATCGACCCGAACGTCTTTAAGGCGGTCGGCTACGACCCGGAAAAATACAGCGGTTTTGCCTTTGGCATGGGGATCGACCGGATCACGATGTTGAAATACGGGATCGATAATATACGTTTACTTTATGAGAATGACGTCCGCTTTCTGGAGCAATTTTAATGAGAGTCCCAATAGATTGGCTTAAAGAGTTAATTATCTTTCGGTCGAGCCCGGGTCAGGTCGCACAAATGCTGACCATGGGCGGATTGGAGACGATCCTCCTGCCGGATGACATCCTGGAAGTCGACGTTTTGCCCAATCGTTCGGATTGCTGGAGCGTCCGCGGGATCGCGCGCGAGGTTTCCGCCCTGACTAAATTCAAACAAAAACCGATCAAGACCAAACTTAAAGAATCATTCAAAAAGCTTAACAGTGCCGTTAAGGTCGAGGTTCGCGATAAGGACCTTTGTCCGCGTTATATGGCCCGGGTGATCGAGAACGTCAAGGTTGCCGATTCGCCGGAATGGCTCAAGAAACGGCTGGAGCAGGCGGGAATGCGGCCGGTCAATAACGTGGTCGACGTAACAAATTATCTGCTGTTGGAGCTCGGCCAGCCGATGCACGCGTTCGACTCCGCGCTGGTCAAGGACCAGTTCATCATCGTCCGCCGGGCTAATCCCGGCGAAAAGGTCGTGACCCTTGACGGCAAAGAGCACAAACTGGAATCCGACATGCTGGTCATCGCCGATCCCGACAAAGCGATCGCCGTCGCCGGGACGATGGGCTGTGCCAATACCGAAGTTAGTCCGGCAACCAAGACCGTAATACTCGAATCCGCTTATTTCAACCCGATCTCGATCCACAAGACCTCGAAACAGCTCAAGACGAGAAGCGAATCCTCGGTCCGGTTTGAGCACGGAGTCGATTGGAACGCGGTGGAAGAAGCGCTCGACCGCGGCGCCGCGCTGATCGCCGAGCTGGGCCGGGGCGAAGTTTTGAGAGGTAAAGTCGATGCCATCGGCCAGGAAATGAAGCCGAAAATCATTGAATTGCGTTTTGACCGCGTCACCAAAATGCTGGGGATCGAGATACCGCAGGGCGATATCACCAGCGTTTTGAAACGGCTAGGCTTCCAGGTAACAAATCCTAAAGGCGGCATTTCCAAAGTTGAGATACCGCTGTTCCGCGCTATGGACGTTGAGCGCGAGATCGACCTGATCGAAGAGATCGCCCGGATCTGGGGCTATAACCGGATCGATCCAACCATGCCCAATATCGCTTTCCCCGGCAAAGACGTTGACCGTGAAGACGCTCTAAGGCATAAAGTCAGGGAAATATTGGCCGGCTGCGGGCTGAATGAGGTCCAGTCTTACAGCATGCTGGGACCGAAAGATTTTGAGAATACGGGGACTCCTTCGGATAAAGCGGTCAAAATAGCCAATCCGCTGACGATCGAAGAGAGCATCATGCGCGTCAATATGTTGACCGGTCTATTAAAAACCGCCGTCCATAATCAGAACCGCGGGATCGAGAATATTTTCCTCTTTGAGATCGGCAAGGTTTTCCTGCCGTCGAAGGGAAAGCTGCCGGATGAGAAACGGTTGTTAGGTGGTTTGGTGATTGGATCGCCGTTCATGAGCGCGCTTGATAAAGGTGAAGTCGATTATTTTTACGTCAAAGGGATACTTGAGAATCTTTGCCGGGGCCTGGGGATCGAACTCCCGGCGGTCGCGGGCAGCGATAATTATCTATTACAGCCGGGGAAGGGGGCGCAGGTTGAGGGGCTCGGGATATTCGGCGCTCTGCATCCGGACATCCAGCGCAACTTTGAGCTTACAAAGCCGGCTTTCTTTTTTGAACTCGATCTCGACGCTTTGGTAAAACTGGCCGCCGCGGAAAAGAAGCTTGAGCCGCTGCCCAAATTCCCTTCAATGTCCCGCGACATCTCGATGATCATCCCGGCCGACCTGGATAACCGGACGATCATTGAAACGGTAGAGAGGACCGGCGGTGAGTTGGTTGAAGATGTCTTCCCGTTTGATAAGTATAAA
>JAQUOB010000219.1 GCA_028717325.1 Candidatus Margulisiibacteriota bacterium | reverse complement strand
CCAGGTAGACCGGCTCGAACTTGGCCGCGATCACGCCGGCCGAAGGGGATGCTTGCTTGATCTCGGCGATCAGGGACAATTTCCCTTTCGACAAAGCTCCTAAAAAATCCCTCGGCCGGGGCAGGTCGTTGAGCAGCTCTTTTATCTTTTTGGCGTCCAGGCGGGCGGCCAGGACGGTGACCTCCTGCCGCTTGTTGAAAATAATATCGTCGAGAACCGACATGTTATAATACTAACACAATGGCTATTTCCTATCAACACAGGCCGGTCATGCTGAAAGAGACCGTTGAATTCTTAAAGCCCGCTCCCGGCCAGGTTTTTGTCGATGCCACGCTGGGCGGCGGGGGGCATGCGGAAGCTTTGCTGGCCGCCGGCGGCCAAGTCATCGCTTTCGACCAGGACCGGGACGCTTTAGCAGCCGCTAAAGCAAGGTTAGCCGGTCATGAAAACATAGAATTCATCCATGATAATTTCTCGAATTTAAAAAAACACATCAAAGCGCCGGTTGACGGCATCCTCTTTGACCTGGGCGTCTCATCCTACCAGCTGGACGAGAGCTCGCGCGGCTTCAGCCTGCAGCAGGCTGGGCCGCTCGATATGCGGATGAACAAGGCCGCCCAATTGACCGCGGCCGATATCGTCAATGCTTATTCAGTTGACGAGCTGGCCAGGCTATTTAAAGAGTACGGCGAGGAACGGTTCGCCGGGCGCATTAGCCGGGCGATCTGCGCGCGGCGCGAGAAACAGCCGATCGCCACCACCTTGGAACTGAAAGAGATCGTGGAGAAAGCCATTCCGACCTGGAAGAAGCGGGAATCGGTCACCAGAGTTTTTCAGGCGCTGCGCATCGCGGTCAATCAAGAACTGGACAGCCTCCAGCTCGCCCTGGACGCGGCAGTCGACCTGTTAAAACCGGGCGGGCGGATCGTCGTCATTTCTTATCATTCGCTGGAAGACCGGATCGTCAAACATACTTTTAGGGAGCTGGCGAAAAATGCTATACTTCATTTGCTCACAAAAAAACCGCAGCTGCCGGGCGAGGCCGAGGCGGCCGAAAACCCGAGATCAAGAAGCGCCAAACTGCGGGCGGCGGAAAAGCTATGAATAAAAACGTCAATTTCCCAACAATTGTTGGGTTCAGAAAAGCCGTTTCGATCCTGGTACTCTTTCTAACCCTGGCGGGGACCCACCTGTTCATCTTTGCGCAGAACATCAGCTTAAAATATCAGATCACTGACTTGAAGATCAAACTGAATGAGTTGACCAGCCAGACCAAAGCCCTGGGCAGCCAGGCCTCCCGCGGTGAAGATCTGGCCGTCGTCGAACGGATCGCGAAAACCAAACTGGACATGGTCTATCCGGAGGATATTACTTATATTACAACGTCCGCCCCAGGAAAGAGGAATCCCACCGCAGCGGCGGCCAGCCGAGAGCCGAACTGACTCCCTGCCCGATCTGGAGCAGGGGATTTATCTCACGGTAATAAATGAGCCGGGCGTCGCCCGGTATCTTGCCTTCCTGCCGGGCCAGGTCGATCGCATCGGTAAAACCGCCGATCTTATCGACGAGTTTCACGGCCAGCGCCTGGTTGCCGGTGTAGACCCGGCCCTGGGCCAGTTTTTCCACTTCGGCGGTTGCCAGTTTCCGGCCCGCCGCCACGACATTAATAAAATCACGATAGGTTTCGTCCAGTATCCGGTCAAGCGCCTCGGTCTCGACTGTCGAAAACTTGCGCAGGCCGGAGAACATGTCCGAGTGCGCCCCTTCTTTAATGACATCGGCGGTCACCTCGGCCGTCCTCAACAAACCGGCAAAGACGGGAAATGCGCCGATGACGCCGATGCTGCCCGTGATGGTGGAGGGATCGGCCACGATCTTGTCGGCCGCGGCGGCGATATAATAGCCCCCGGAAGCCGCGACATCGCCCAGCGAGGCTATGATCACTTTCTTTTTCTCATGAGCATACTGGAGCGCCTGGTTGATCTCGCCGGCCGCGACCGGTGAGCCGCCGGGACTGTTGACGCGCAGGATGATCGCCTTGACCGTAACATCCTCGGCCGCTTTGCGGATGTCCCTGACCAGTTTATCGGCGCCGACGTAGGAGCCGCCGAAGATCAGGTTCTGGCCGCTGCTCCCCTCAACGATCTCGCCGTCCACCTCAATAACGGCAACGCCGAAAACCTGGGTAAAGAAAACTTCTTCCGGCTCGATCTGGTTCGGCTGGACGATCTTCACTTCTTCCTTGGTGTTTAAAAGCTCGCCAGCCGTGGCCGCGGCGTCGCGGAAAAAGCCGACCTTGTCGATCAGTCCCATTTTTTGGGCCAGGCCGGCCGGGAAAACCATACCGTCGCCGATCTCTTTGACTTTTTCGAGCTTCATCTTGCGGCTGGTCGAAATATCGGTCAGCATCTGGCGATAGATATCGGCCACCATCCCCTCCAGCATCCCTTTTTGTTCGGGGCTCATCGTGCCGGACAGCCAGTCGAACGAAGTTTTATATTTGCCTTTGTAAAGTATCTGGTATTCAACGCCGAACTTCTTGAACAAACCGCCGAAGCGGTAGATCTCCAGGCTTTTGCCGAACCCGCCGA
>JAQUOB010000218.1 GCA_028717325.1 Candidatus Margulisiibacteriota bacterium | reverse complement strand
CGGCGGACACACGATGATCGTGCTCGTCGAAGATCACGGCAAATATAGGACCCTCGGCCGCACCCGCGATGACGCGGCGGGTGAGGCCTACGATAAAGTTGCGCGCTTTCTGAATCTCGGCTATCCGGGCGGCCCGATCATTGATAAATTGGCCAAAGAAGGTAACCCGAACGCTATAAAATTCAAGCGGCCGATGATCGAGCCGGAATTCGGCTACGACTTCAGCTTCAGCGGTTTAAAAACAGCAGTTGTAAACTTTGTTAATGGTCCCAAGTCCCCGGTCCCCAGCACCAAAGATATCGCCGCTTCCTTCCAGCATGCCGTCGTCGACGTCCTGGTCGAAAAAACCATCCGCGCCGCCAAGGAATACAGTTGCAAAACGGTTGCCCTCGCCGGCGGCGTGTCAGCTAACTCCGAACTCCGAACTCAACTACTTACCCACTGCCAGTCTGAAGGCCTAACAGCACATATCCCGCCGCTGGTTTATTGCACCGACAACGCCGCCATGATCGCCTGCGCTGCCTACTATAAATACTCCAAACTCCAGACTCCAGACTCCGAACTCTCCCTTTCTCCCGTTGCCAGTTTGCGATTGTCATAATATAATGGCTCCATGAAGATCGATGTGGAGCACGTCGCAAAACTCGCCCGGCTCGGTTTAACCGAAGAAGAAAAAACTCTCTTTGCCCAACAGCTCTCCGCCATCCTCGACTTTGCCGATAATTTAAAAAAGATCAAAACCGACGACGTCCCCCCTACGGCCCACGCCATCGCGCTGAAAAATATTTACCGGGAGGATAAGGTTATCCCCTGTCGCAACGTCGAAGACATCATGGCCAACGCCCCGGACGAAGAAAACCACATGTTCCGCGTCCCGAGGATCATCGAGTGACGCACGGAAAAACCGTTCACGAACTCCACAGCCAGCTGGCCGCTGGAAAGATCAGCTCCGTCGAACTGACGAAGGCGCTCTTTGAGCGGATCGAAAAAACCGAAGATCAGGTCAAGGCCTTTGTTACACTTTCCAAAGAAACGGCTCTCGAACAGGCCCGGGCCGCCGACCTAAGGATCAAAAACAACGACAACATTACACCGCTGACCGGCATCCCGGTCGCGGTCAAAGACAACATGTGCACGCAGGGGATCCTCACCACCTGCTCGTCAAAGATCCTCGCTAATTACATCCCACCCTATGACGCGACTGTGGTAACAAAGCTGAAGGCAGCCGGCGCGGTCATTATCGGCAAGACCAATCTTGATGAGTTCGCCATGGGCTCGTCGACCGAGAATTCGGCCGTTCATCCGACCAGAAATCCCTGGGACCTTGCGACCGTGCCGGGGGGATCATCGGGCGGCTCGGCGGCGGCAGTCGCGGCGGGCGAAGCGATAGTCGCGACCGGCTCGGATACCGGCGGCTCCATCCGCCAGCCGGCCTCTTTTTGCGGCGTCGTGGGCCTCAAGCCGACTTACGGCCGCGTTTCACGCTACGGCCTGGTCGCTTTCGCCTCGTCACTCGACCAGATCGGCCCGCTATCGAAAGACGTGACCGATGCCGCGATCATGATGAACGTCCTGGCCGGTCACGACATAAAAGATTCGACTTCGGTCGACCGCCCCGTGCCCGATTACCGTCAGGCGCTGGTCAGCGACGTTAAAAAAATGAAGCTCGGGCTGATCAAAGAGTTGATGGGCCAAGGCATTGACGCAGAAGTCAAGGCCGCGGTCAAAAAAGCGGCCGACACCTACGCCGATCTTGGCGCGGAAATTATCGAGGTCTCTCTGCCGTCGTTTGAATCTGCCGTGGCAACCTATTATCTGATCGCGCCGGCCGAAGCCAGCTCCAACCTGGCGCGCTTTGACGGCGTCAAATTCGGCCACCGGAGCAAAGAGGCCAAAGATCTCATTTCGATGTATTACAACACCCGGCGCGAAGGTTTCGGCCCTGAAGTCAAAAGACGGATCATGCTCGGCACCTACGCGCTCTCCGCCGGCTATTACGACGCCTATTATCTCAAGGCGCTCAAGGTCAGGACCCTGATCAAGCGCGATTTTGAAAAAGCGCTCGGCCGCTGTGACGTCCTGATCTCGCCGACCGCCCCGACCGTCGCTTTTAAGATCGGCGAAAAGACCGCCGATCCGCTCGCCATGTATCTCTCCGACATCGCAACCATCCCGGTCAACCTGGCGGGACTGCCCGCTCTCTCCCTGCCCTGCGGCTTTAGCGGGGGCTTGCCGATCGGCCTGCAGTTGATCGGTCAACCCTTTGCCGAAGAGACCATCATGAGATGCGCATTCGCCTACGAGCAAAACACCGAATGGCACAAGGCGAGACCAAATGTCTAAGATATTTAATTTATTTTGGAAACCGCGACGTTTAGTCGCAGGTTTCCTGATTACCTTGGTCATTTGTCCAGCCGCCCTGGCGGCCACCAAAGAAGATATTAAAAAATTCCCGCCGGTTTCCGGCGAGATCTACGGCCAGGCGGCGGCCGGCGTCCGGTCGGTCACGGTCAACGGCAAGCCGGTCTCATTCGACGCCAACCAGAACTTCCGGGCCGCGGTCAAACTGGCGGCGGGCGAAAAATACCTCACCCTCCGGATCAATTATGAAGAG
>JAQUOB010000217.1 GCA_028717325.1 Candidatus Margulisiibacteriota bacterium | reverse complement strand
TCGTTGGGCCGGGAACCCCACGCGCAAATTTGAATAGCGTTCGGACCCCACTTAACTATAGACAATTTGGCGTTGGGCTGGGAAGCACGGTTCTGGGTTTGGGAGTTGGTTTTGGTACGCATTACCTGTTGGGCCAGGCCGGAGTAGAGAGCGAAAGTTTAAAAGCTGCGGCCTCGATTGGTGCTGGTCACGGGGCCGGCGTTGGTTTAACTTATCTTGCCACAGGGAAAATGCCTGGTCTCGGTACACAGGCGAAAGGTTTGGTCCTGGGTCTGGGCGGCGCTTTTTTTGTCGGCGACTGTTATAATTCTCTATTAAATTCGGCGGGTGTCGGAATAAATTCTACAGCTCGCTCGGCGCCGGCCCAGGTTGGAATTGGCATCGGCGGCGGTATGGTTGCCATGGCGGCCGGTACGATAGCATTACCGTTCACGGCTTTTGCAATTGCCAATAAAGTGCCTGAGATCGTTTATTCTAAAGAAGATTACGCCGCCAAGCAAAGCGAGGTTGGCAAGGCCCGGGAAGAAATGAGAAAAACTTACGAGAACAATTCAGGCTTCAAAAGCGCGATGGCTCTGACCGCTTTAACCCTGACCTTTGTGCCGATCTTTGACGGATTGCTTACGTTGGGATCCGACGCGACCGCCGCTCCATTTAACAGAGATCCGGATTATTCTCCGGACCGGCTCACGCCGGCGGAACGGACGGCTCTGGCAAAAAAGCAGGCTCAGGACAAAGCTTCGGCCGCGACTCCCAAGACACCGGTCAACCCGCTTTCGCTCCAAACCAGGTTTATCCCCGGTTTTATGCCTTCAATGTCCAAATTGCCGATACGTTTCTGATCCGGCCATTTCTAAAATAAGCTGAAATCTCCGCCGATCTTTGGCGACAATTTACCGTGGTAAGATCGTCTTAAAATTGGAGATATCATGGTATTTGTCGGCAGAGTAAAACCTTTATATGTTGATCGCGGTTCTCTACCGCCAAAACTCGGGCGATTTAATCTGGCTTCGGCTGAAGGTAAAAGCCTGCCGCTGCGGCTCGTTTATTATTCATCTCCGGACACCCCCAGATATATTTCCTGGCAGAATCTAAGAGAGATGAAAGATGTTTCGATTCCCCCCGGTTCAGTGATTGACCTTGGTTCCAAAATAATTAGCAGCGTCATCCATCCTCCAAAAGATGAGGCGGGCGCTGTGCTTTTAAATGCGGATCAAATATCAGATAATGCCTGGGACATTTTGCAGCTGGCGGGTGACCGATTTCTGAACGATCTGAAAAAATTCTGCCCTTGGCTGGTAATATTGCCGCGGCTGGACCGGAATGGAAGAGAAGCCTTCGGTTTCGATATGGCCATGACCGGCGCCGGCGATCAGGAGGTCAGCGGTTTTTTCGCTAACTTTGCCGACGATCTGATAGATATTGCCGATAAAATTATCTTTATTAATCCATATTATAAGAGTACGGGCTTTTTTGCCGGCGATGGTTTTGAGCTAACTAAAGAAATGAGCCGGCTGGTTGGACGGGCGGTTATCAAGAGTGTTGCGGCCAGTGCGAGATTTCTGTTGCCGTCCGAAGTCGTCGATTATTTCGCGGCCGCCTATGCGCAGATGGTCTGCCAGAATTTTATCCGCAACTATCAAAGCATCCAAAATGAATTGTCGCCCGATGCGCAAGTCAACGTCCCGAGTGTCCAGGAAATGAATTTACGATTAACGGAGATGGATCGGCAGCAACAACCGCTTTTAACCCGCGTTACTGAACAGCAATACAATTTTGCCCAAAAAGTTTTAGCCGGTTAACCTATTTCCGCTTTCATTCCCCCCGGGTTTTATAGTATAATTCGAGTATGAAGGATTTTATCTCCATTCATGATCTGTCCGCCGCGCAGGTGGAAGAGATCTTAGCACTGGCTGCCGACCTGAAAGACAAACAGAAGAACAAGATCAAGCACGAATACCTCTGGGCCAAATCGATGGCCATGATCTTCGAAAAACCCTCGACGCGCACCCGCGTTTCCTTTGAGATCGGCATGTGGCAACTGGGCGGTCTGGCCATCAACCTCGACCAGGAAGCGATCGGCCTCGGCACCCGCGAATCGATCGGCGACGTGGCCAGAACGCTCTCCCGCTTTGCCGACGCGATCCTCATCCGGACCTTTGCCCATGAGAAAGTCATCGAACTGGCCAAATACGCCAGCGTGCCGGTCATCAACGCCCTGTCCGACCTCCTGCATCCCTGCCAGGCGCTGGCCGATGTGTTTACCATCAGGGAGAAGAAGGGAGTGACAGGGAGGAGCAGGGAAGAGCAGGGATTGAAAATGGCGTACATTGGTGACGGCAACAACGTTTGTCATTCGCTGATGTTTGCCTGCGCCAAAGTCGGCATAAATTTAACCGTAGCCACGCCTAAGGGCTTTGAGCCGAGCGAAGAAATTGCCCGGCTGGCTTTTGCGGACGCCAAGAAAGCTGGGATTGAGATCGATATCCTCAATGATCCTATCATTGCGGCTAAGAATGCTGACGTCATCTATACTGATGTTTGGACCTCAATGGGGCAGGAGAAGCAAGGCAAGATTAAAAATGCCAAGTTCAAAGGTTTCCAGATCAATTCAAGCTTGG
>JAQUOB010000216.1:1271-2642 GCA_028717325.1 Candidatus Margulisiibacteriota bacterium | reverse complement strand
AATTTCAGGCGGGAATTTCAGATAAAGACGACTAATTATTGAAAATTTTCCTTTTAATTATAGTATGCTATAATTAATTCATGCATCGCGTGCTTGAAGGGATCGTCAGGAACAACCGGGTCGCCTCCGCTTATTTGTTTGTCGGCCCGCCTTTTTCCAGCAAGCTCGATGATGCACTGGCCTTTACCGAGCACCTGGGCTGTAAAAAGATCGATCTCTTAAGGGTCGTCCCGTCGGGAGCTTCTTTAAAGATCGAGCAGGTGCGCGAGATACAACGCTTTGTCCGCTACGGACCGTCGGCGGGCGAACACATGTGCGTGCTGGTCGAGCGCTCCGACGAGATGACGGCCGAGGCGGCCGGGGCGTTTTTAAAGATTCTGGAGGAGCCGCCGCCCGGGGTTATTTTTATTTTGCTGGTCGAGCGCGAGGACCGCATCTTCCCGACGATAGTTTCGCGCTGCCAGAAGATAATCTTCGGCGAAGAGTTCCGGCGCTGGCAGCCGGACCCGGAACTGGCCGGCTTTTACGACGACTTGAGATCGATCAAACGGAAGAGCGTTTTGGAACTGTTCGATCTTTCGGGCCGCCTGGGGAAAGAGAAAGAACGGTTGGAAGCACTGCTTTATGAGCTGGCTTTTTGTGCCCGGGAAGAAATGGGCAATGCCGCTCTGGTCAGGGTCTTGTTGGACGCGATCAAGAACCTGAAAAAGAAGTCGAACCTAAAGTTAACGCTTGATGTGATGTGCTTGAGGTTGAATGAAGTATGAATGAAAATTTAAAGTTAGGAATTCGCTTAAGAAAATTTAATCGGGTCTGCCCGATTACCGGCTACCGCGAGGAGTCGATCAAGGTCGGCTCGCCCGTTATCGTCCAGACGGACCGCGGGATCGAGTACGGCGAGATCGTCTCTTTTACGCGCGGCTTTCCCAAGACCCTGTCCCGCGACGTGCGGCTTAAAAAAGTCGTGCGCTACGCCACCGCCGAAGACGTGGCCAAGGAGAAATCGATCGAAGAGATGGAAACGAAATCCTATGCCGCGGCGGTCCAGAAAGCCAACGAATACGAATTGCCGATCCGGATCATCAATATCGAATATCTTTTCGATACCAGCCGTGCTATCGTTTATTATCGGGCCGGCGAGAGCAAAAAAGCGATCAACCTGCGCGATTTTTCGCGGGAGCTGTCGACGATCTTTTCGGCCCGGGTCGACCTGCGCCAGATCTCGCCGCGCGACGAGGCCAAACTGTTCGGCGGGCTGGGCCCCTGCGGCCGCGGCCTTTGCTGTTCCGCCTGGCTGGAAAAGCCCCGGCACGTGACGGTCAAGATGGCAAAAGAGCAGGGGTTGTCGATCTCGCCGACCAAGACCGCCGG
>JAQUOB010000216.1:0-1171 GCA_028717325.1 Candidatus Margulisiibacteriota bacterium | reverse complement strand
GCCCTGCGCAAATTCAAGACGAAACTGCGCCACGAGGGTATCATGGACGAGATGAAAAAGCGGGAATTTTATGAAAAACCTTCGGAGCGGCGGCGCAAAGAAGTGGAACAAGCTAAACGGCGCGAAGTGAGAAGAAGAAAAGACGCTGAATGAAGACCCTCGACCGCTATGTCCTGCTTGAAATGCTCGGCCCGTTCCTGGTCGGGGTCGTGGGTTTCATTTTGGTGCTGACGGTCGACCTGCTCTTTACGATGGCCGACCTGATCATCAACAAAGGCGTGCCGGTCTGGGCGGTGCTCAAGCTCCTGCTCTATAAGATGCCTTCGCTTTTGGTCCTGACATTCCCTGTTTCGACCCTGTTCGGGACGGCGATGGCGATAGGGCGGCTCTCCAAAGACAACGAGCTGGTCGCTTTGAGGACATCGGGCATTTCTATCTTCCGCATCGCCCGGCCGATCCTTTGCGTCGGCCTCTTTGTCAGCCTCCTGTCTTTTGTGACCAACGAAAGGATCGTCCCGTACGCCAATTACGTTTCCAACAACATTATCCGCCAGATCATCTACCGCCAGCCCCTGCCCGAAGTCAAAGAGAACGTCTTCTTTAAAGACCCGCAAAACCGCTATTACTACGCGCGCCGCGTTGACATGAAGAGCAAACGGATGGAAAATATCATGGTCTACGAAATGACCCAGGAACAATACCCCCGGGTGATCATCGCGGACTCGGCGCTCTTTACCGGCAAGCTCTGGGAGCTGCACAGCGGGGTCGTCCATAAATATGACGCCAAGGGCTATCTCAATTATGAAGCGGCCTTTACCGATATGAAACTGAACGTCTCGGAGGACATTTTGAATTTTTCCCAGCAGAAAGACGTGATGGACATGGACCGGCAGGAACTGACCAACATGATAAACGTTCTGGGCAAGGGCGGTGCCAGCACCAAGGCGCTGTTAACCGAACTATATTTGCGCTATTCGATCCCTTTCACCTGTTTCGTCTTCGCTCTCGTCGGCATCCCGTTCTCTCTCTCTTCGCCCCGTTCCGGCCAGACCTGGGGTATAATCGTGACCATCGTTTTTATGTTCACCTTTTATGTCTTTGCTTCTGTCTTTCGTTCGCTGGGGCGCGGCGGGGTCCTGCCGCCGGAGGTGGCGGCCTTTACGCCGCAGGT
>JAQUOB010000215.1 GCA_028717325.1 Candidatus Margulisiibacteriota bacterium | reverse complement strand
CCCAGTCTGCGCACCGGGGTGTTAACGCCTGCCTCGGCCAGCAGTTCCATGACCGCCGAACCAAAGCCCCCTTCCAGCACTCCCTCTTCGACCGTGATAATAAGTTTGGCGGCCTTAGCTTCTTTGAGGATCAATTCCTTATCCAAAGGTTTAACAAACCGGGCGTTGATCACCCGGGCATTACCTGATTGTTTGGCCGCTTCTATCGCCGGGCCGACCATTGAACCGAGAGCGACAACGACTATTGGGGACTGGGGACTAGGGACTGGGGGCTTGTAGGCGATATAACTTTTGCCCAGTTGGACTTCGGGTGACGATTGGGTGCCGCTAGATACTGCTTCGCTTCGGGGATAGCGGATGGTGATCGGGCCGTTGTGTCCGGCGGCAAAGGCGAGCATTTTTTCGAGTTCGGAATCGTCACTGGGTGCCATGACGACCATATTTGGCAGGCAGCGCAGGAAAGCCAGATCAAAAATGCCGTTATGCGTGGCCCCGTCTTCGCCGACGATCCCCGCCCGATCGATCGCGAAAACGACCGGCAGATCCTGCAGGCAGACGTCATGGATGATCTCATCGTAAGCCCGCTGCAGAAAAGTTGAATAGATCGCGACTACCGGCCGGCGCCCGGCTCTGGCCATAGCACCGGCAAAAGTTACCGCATGCTCCTCGGCGATCCCGACGTCAAAAAACCTGTCGGGGTGCCGGCGCGCGAATTCTTCGAGGCCGGTGCCGTCGATCATGGCGGCGGTAACCGCGACCATGTTCGGATGACTGTCCGCCAATTTGGCCATGGTCTTTCCGAACACGGAAGTGAAGGTCTGTTTTTCACTGCCGTTGAGGGGCTTACCGGTAGTGATGTCAAAGGGCCCCGTGCCGTGAAAGCGGGTCGGATCCTGTTCTGCCGGCGCATAACCTTTCCCTTTTTTCGTCAAAACATGAATGAGGACCGGTCCCTGGATTTCTTTGGCATGATGGAGGGTGCTGATTATGAGGGGGATGTTGTGGCCGTCGATCGGGCCGAAATATTTAAAACCCAGTTCTTCAAAAATAACATCGACCTTAAAACTGACGACAATATGCTTGGTCCGGTCCTTAAGGCGTTTGGCGGCCTCAAAAAGCGGCACGCCCACCCGCGGCACCTTTTTGACCAGCTTTTCGATCCGGTTCCGGAGTTCGATATAAGCATCGCTGGTCGAAACCTGCGTCAGGTAATTGGAGATCGCCCCGACATTTTTCGAGATCGCCATTTCGTTGTCGTTCAAGATCACGATCATGTTGCTTTTCAGGCCGTCAACGTTGTTAACCCCTTCAAAGGCCAGGCCGCCTGACAGGGAACCGTCGCCGATAACCGCCGCGACGGAATATTTTTCCTGGTTCAGGTCGCGGGCCTTGACCAGCCCCAGCGCCTGGGAAATAGAGGTCGAAGCGTGGCCGACCGTAAAAATGTCATGGGGACTTTCCGCCGCGTTGGGAAAGCCGGACAAGCCGCCGCGCTGGCGCAGGGTGTCGAATTTTTCCAGGCGGCCGGTCAGTATCTTGTGGGCATAGGCCTGATGGCCGACGTCCCAGATGATCTTGTCTTTCGGGCTTTGAAAGACCGAATGGAGAGAAACCGCCAGCTCCACGGCGCCCAGGCTGGCCGCCACGTGCCCGCCGGTCTTGGAAGTCACTTCGATTATCTTTTGCCTGATCTCGGCGGCGATCTGCTCGAGCTGTTTGGCGGAGAGCTCGCGCAGGGTGTCGGGTAGTTTTATTTTATCTAATAAAGTAGACATAATAGGTTATCAGGGTGACGATCACGGCCAGGCTCGCGCCGGCAAAGACCTGGATCGGGTCGTGGCCGAGTATCTCTTTCAGTTTTTCGATCCTGACTTTGCCGTTGGCGTAAATGTCGTCGACGATCTTATTAAGTATCTCCGCCTGCTTGCCCGCGGCCCGGCGGACGCCGGTCGCGTCATACATGACGATGAGGGCAAAGACCAGCGAGATCGTAAACAAAGGAGAGTTCCAGCCCTGGGTCAGCGCGATGCCGAGCGTTAAGGCGGTAACCGAGGCCGAGTGGGCCGAGGGCATGCCGCCGGCTTCAAAAAAGTGCCATAAACTGAACTCTTTATCGACGATCCAGTAAATAATAACCTTGATCGACTGGGCAAAAAACCAGGCGATAAAGACCGCGACAAAAGTAAAATTGTTCAGCAAAGCGACGGCGATCCCATAAATAAGTTCCAAATTTATTTCTCCCTTCTCTTCTTTAATATCGTGGCCATCAGGTCGAGATCTTCGGGTGTCGTCACCTTTATATTCTCGTATGAACCCATGACCATTTTAACCGGGATCCCGAGTTTTTCGACGGCCATCGCGTCATCGGTGATCGATTCGCCCAGCCGTTCGTAGGCTTTTTTGATGATGCCGGCGGTAAAGGTCTGCGGCGTCTGCGCGGCCCAAAGCCCGCTGCGATCGACCGTCTCCACCACCCGCTCCCCGCGCCGCTCAACGCGTTTGATCGTGTCTTTGACCGGTACGCCGACGACCGCCGCGCCGGTCTCACTGGCGATTTTAAGCGAAGCATTGATCATTTTAGACGTCACCGCCGGCCGGGCGCCGTCCTGGACCAAGACGAACTGCGCTGTTTTGGGCAACGCGGCCAGGCC
>JAQUOB010000214.1 GCA_028717325.1 Candidatus Margulisiibacteriota bacterium | reverse complement strand
CTTCGGACGAGAGCGCTTTGCCTTCGCTCTTCAACTGATATTTGCCGTCCTTGAAAAATTCACTGGCGGCCGGGTCGAGCGAAATATAGACGTCTTTACCGGGCGTATAGCCGGCCTTAGTGATCGCTTCCATGATGACCTCGATCGCCTCTTCATTCTTGGTCAGTTTGGGGGCAAAACCGCCTTCATCGCCGACCGCCGTGGCATAGCCTTTGTCTTTGAGGACTTTCTTCAGGGTCTGATAGACTTCCGCTCCGACACGCAACGCTTCGGAGAACGAGGGGACCCCGGCCGGAGAGATCATGAACTCCTGGAGCTCGTAGTTCCAGCCGGCGTGGGCGCCGCCGTTCATGACGTTCATGTTAGGCACGGGCAGTGTGACGGCCTTATCGCCGCCGATATATTTAAACAGAGAAACGCCGTAAGAGATGGAAGCGGCCCGGGCGACGGCCAGGGAAACGCCGAGCAGGGCGTTGGCGCCCAGCTTGCTTTTAAATTCAGTGCCGTCGAGATCGAGCATCAGGTTGTCGATCTTTAACTGCTGGTGGGCGGGCAGGCCGACAACTTTGGGGGCGATGATATCATTGACGTTCTTGACCGCGGTATAAACGCCCTTGCCGCCGTAGCGCTTGTCATCCTTATCGCGCAGTTCCAGCGCTTCGTGTTCACCGGTCGAGGCGCCGGAGGGGACAGCTGCCCGGCCGAGCGTGCCGTCCTTTAAAGTTACGTCGACTTCGACCGTGGGATTGCCTCTCGAATCCAGTATCTGCCGGGCATGGACCTTTTCGATCCGCGCCCCCGATTTAGCCCGCTCCCCCACGAAGAAATACTCGTCCGATAACCTAACCATTGTTATACCCCTTTCCAAATAAAAAAGCGGGAGACGAGGTTCGAACTCGCGACCCCGACCTTGGCAAGGTCGTGCTCTACCAACTGAGCTACTCCCGCCTACGTCCTTCGGACTTCGGCGGGCAAGCCCGCTTAATCCGAGTGTAGGACTTAATTTTAACAAATAAAGTGAAATTTATCAAACAGGGGCCCGATATAGCTTAGGATAGAATAGATTGGAGGCGAGTAAAAATGAAAGAATTCAGATGTAAATTTTGCCATCGACTGCTGGCCAAGGTCGCAGACGGAAGCAAAGTTGAGATCAAATGCCCCAAATGCAAGACGATGAATCTCTATAACGAAGAAACGGTCATCATTTACGAAGTCCCCGAGAATAACGTGACCAAAAAGATCATCGAACGCGGCTGGGTCAAATACGATCTGTTAGAAAATTAATCTGCTATAATATAGCTCATGAAGGTTGCCCCGGTTTATCTCTGCATCCTCGATGGCTTCGCGCTCGGCGAAAACAGTAAGAAGAACGCCATTTTTGACGCCGATAAAGAAGGCCACGCCCCATTTATAAACAACCTCTTTGAAAAACAGCCTTTTGCCCGGTTGGAATGTTCCGGTTTAGCCGTCGGCTTGCCGGCCGGGACGATGGGCAATTCCGAAGTTAACCATTTGAATATGGGGGCGGGCCGGGTCGTTTACCAATCGATCGAGCGGATCAACGTGGCGATCGATGACGGCAGTTTCTTTAAGAATGATGAACTGATGGCCGCGGTCAATAATTGTAAAAAGAACGGTTCGACTCTCCATTTAATGGGCATCCTTCAGGGCCATGGCGGTACGGTCCATGGCAGCATCAAGCACACGTTTGCTTTACTAGAGCTGGCGAAGAAGAACGGCCTCAAAAATGTTGCTATCCATCTTTTCACCGACGGCCGGGATACCAATCCAACCGCCGCCGGCGAAATCTATTTAAAGATGCTGGAAGAAGCTATCAGGGACCAGGGGCCAGGGACCAGGTTCCAGATCGCGACTGTGATGGGACGGGAGATCGCGATGGACCGGGATACTTCATGGGACAAAACGCTCGTGGGTATGAGGTGTCTGGTCTCGGGTGTGGGGGAGTTCAAAGCAGCGACCGCCCGCGAAGCGATCGAGAGTTCTTATGCCCGCGGACAGACCGATGAGTTTATCCGCCCGACGGTCATCGGCAGTTATCAGGGCATGAAACCGAACGATTCGGTCGTCTATTGGAACTACCGGCAGGACCGGACGATCCAGCTGACGGCCGCTTTCTGCGAAACCGATAAGAAATTCTTCAACTATAAAAAAGGGACGAACCCGATCGATGATAAGGTTTATAACGAAATTATCGCCCTGCAGAACAAGTTAAAGCCGTTCGTTTTCGTCGCTATGACCGAATATTATCCCGGATTGCATGGCCTGACGGCCTTCCCGGAGAAAGATATTCCCGAAACCGTCGGCGAGATCGTTTCCAAAGCCGGGTTGAAGCAGCTGCGCCTAGCCGGCCCCGAAAAATTCGCCCACGTGACCGGCTGGTTCTCCGGCCGGAAGGCCGAGCCGTTCCCCGGCGAGGACCGTCACCTGGCGCAGGACTTAGAGCTGAAAAAACGGACCCAGGAAGGTAAACGCTATGACCTGGTTCCCGAAATGACGGCTTATTTAGAAACCGACTATGCCCTCAAAGCCATGGCTGATAATGATTATTCCCTGGTGGTTCACAATTTTCAAAACTGCGATATGATCGGCCACACCGGAAATATTGAGGCGGCGATTAAGGCTATCGGCGCTATTTCTTCCTGCCTGG
>JAQUOB010000213.1 GCA_028717325.1 Candidatus Margulisiibacteriota bacterium | reverse complement strand
GGGGAGGAAAGTCCGGACTCCAGAGAGCAGCGCGCCTCGTAACGCGAGGTCAGGTTAAAACCTGAAGGAAAGTGGCACAGAAAAGACACGGCCGAACTCGAGCCTAAAGCTCGGGTGGCAAAGGTGAAAACGGGTGGTAAGAGCACCCGACGTAAAAGACCGGTAACGGTCACGTGCTAAACCCCGCGCGGAGCAAGACCAAAAAGAGTGAGAGGCGGCTCGCCTCGTTATGAGCTCGAGTAGGTCGCATCGAGGCTGTTGGCAACAACAGCCCCAGACAGATTATCGCACAAATACAGAATCCGGCTTATAGGCCTGCCCAAACAAAAAGAGGAAGAAATTATTCTTCCTCTTTTGTTTTAGATGAGCTTCTTTGAGCTTCTACTCTTGCTTTTACTTGACCGGAGTAGTTACCGGCGCGGCGGCGGTCGGCATGACCGTTTTCTTGGCGATCTTGCCCAGCTTCTTCACTTTGATAACTTTGGCTTTGTGGGCCGGGGCAGCCATAGCGAGAGAGCCGGCGCAAATCGCGATCAGCAATAGGACTGCTAATTTCTTCATTATTATCACCTCCTCTTTGCCTGATGACACGACCATCTTACTTTTCGGCCATTAATCCTGAATTAAAGGAAGATTAGAATATCATTAGAGCGGTTTTCCCGTGATATAATTTAATTATGAAGATCCTGCTGATCGAAGACGAAAAGAAAGTCGCGAACTTCATCCGCTCGGGCCTCAAAAGCGAAGGATTTGCAGTCGACGCCGCCTCTGACGGCGAAGAAGGCCTCTTCCTGGCGCAAGAAGGCAGCTTCGATCTCATTATCCTCGACATCCTCCTGCCCAAGGTCGACGGCATAACCGTCTGCAAAAAGTTGAGGGCCGCCGGCAAAAGCGTGCCGATCATTATGCTGACCGCCAAGGACAGCGTGGAAGACCGGGTGCGTGGTCTTGACGCCGGGGCCGACGATTACCTAACCAAGCCCTTCTCTTTTGCCGAACTGCTCGCGCGCGTCCGCGCCCTGACCCGCCGCCACAAAGGGGCCGGACAGGCCAAACTGAAGATCGGCAACCTGACTTTGGACCCGGAAACCTTTGAGGTCGAACGCGGCGGCAAAAAGATCACGCTCTCCGCCACTGAATTCCGTTTATTGAAATTCCTGATGGAGAACAGCGGCCGCGTCGTGACCAAAGCCATGATCTTGGAGAACGTCTGGGGTTATGATTTCAGCCCCGAGAGCAACATCGTCGATGTTTATATCAAGTACCTGCGCGACAAGATCGACAAGGGATTTAAGTCGAGTTTTATCCAAACCGTGCGTGGGATAGGATACAGATTATGCGCTTCCGACTGA
This sequence comes from Candidatus Margulisiibacteriota bacterium, assembly GCA_028717325.1. Classification (GTDB taxonomy): domain Bacteria; phylum Margulisbacteria; class WOR-1; order O2-12-FULL-45-9; family XYB2-FULL-48-7; genus JAQUOB01. Next base: position 1,318 of record JAQUOB010000213.1, on the reverse strand, counting down.
TCTCCTGGCTGACCCTCTTTCTGGCGATCGTTCTGCTGGGCTCTTCGCTTGTTCTCTATTTTTATCTCAAACAAAACCTGATCGAAAGCGCCGAATTGCGACTGTCAAACTGGGCGGACGATTCTCTCGTCGAGATCGCCGAAAATCCCGGTCTGTTCCAGAAGAACCCGGCAAAATTCATCCTGCCCGCCAAGACCAATGAATTCGCCGGCAGCCGGATGCTGGTCCAGTTCATGGACAGGAGCGGCCAGTTGCTTGCCCGCTCGCCCGGCCTGAAATTAAATTCTCTCCCCTTTTCGATCGGCGATGACGACGTTTTAAAGGAAGTCGTCTTAGAAGACGGCACCCAGCTCAAGGTCTACCAGCGGCTGATCAATGTTGAGGGAAAAGACCTCGGCTATATCATAGTCGGCCTCCACACCTCGTATATTACCGGTGTTCTGGATAATTTAAGGAACATCCTGATCGTCGTTATGTTTTGCGTCCTGGTCATCCTCGGCCTCGGCGTTAACGCGTTTGCTTCGCTCAACGTGATCGAACGGCAGAAGCGCTTCCTAAGCTTCGCTTCTCACGAACTGCGCACTCCGCTCTCGATCATCTCCGGCAACGCCGAGCTGGCCCTGCGCGGCGACCCGGCCAGGGAAGAATATAAAGAGACCTTAAAGACCATCAAAGAAGAAAGTGATTGGATGAATAAACTGGTGGCCAATTTTCTCTTCGTCTCGCGCAGCGAGATGGGCGGGGAAAAACCGAAGAAAATGAATTTTAATTTTGGCGAATTACTGGCCGAGGCGGCCTCCTCGCTCAAGAAACGCTACCCAAGCAAGAACATCACGATCAACCTGCCGGACGAGGCAACGATCAAGGCCGATCCAGACCGGCTCCGGCAGGTCGTCAACAATCTGCTGGAAAACGCGGCGAGCCACACGTCAGCAGACGGAAAGATCGCTATTACTCTGTCGGATCGGCCGCGGCAATATGTTCTGGAGATCGCCGACAACGGCACCGGCATTGAAAAAACTCTGCAAAAGAAGATCTTTGACGCTTTTTACCGGATCGAGCAGAAAGAGAACGAAGGCATGGGGCTGGGCCTGGCTATTACAAAATGGATCGTCGCGTCGCACGGCGGCCGCATCGAGGTTAAGAGCGAAAAAGGCCTCGGCGCGGCCTTCACCGTTTATCTGCCCAAATAAAAAGGCCCCGGGTTTTACCCCAGGGCCTTAATTTTTTCAGAGTCCTTTTTATTAGAACCGGCTGAAATCGCGTCTTGGGCCGCGGTCGCGGCTTTCCGACTTGGGCTTGGCTTCGTTGACCGTCA
>JAQUOB010000212.1 GCA_028717325.1 Candidatus Margulisiibacteriota bacterium | reverse complement strand
TCGACCCGGAAACCGCGGTTGACCTGAACGTTGCCATTGTCGTCCATCCAGGGAACGCGGAACAGGATCTGCCGCTCCGGTTCGACGATCCGCTCGAGTATCTTCATCTCCTTGTATTCCGGGTGCTTCTGAATGACCGGTGCAACCGACTCCAGAACCTCCTGGACCGCCTGGTGGAATTCGACCTCGCCGGGGTTTCTTTTTATCGCTGCTTCTAGAATTTGCTTGACCATTGTAGTTTTCCTCCTGTTATGATATAAGTAAGGGAACAATTTAGGCTCGACCGGCCGGCACCTCCTTTTATCAGTTATTTAATAGGCTGGCTGAGGCAAAAATAAGTATACGGCAATAGATTGCCGTATGTCAATGGGAATTTAAATATGAACGAAACTGATAGAAAAACCAATGCCATCCTTAAGATCATTTCCGAAGTCAAAGGGCCGATCGGCTCAGTCGAGATCGCCGAGAAACTGAAAGAGCAGGGGATAGAAATGTCCGAGCGCACTGTGCGCTATCACCTCAAGCTGATGAACGAGAAAGGCCTGACCAAAATATTTTGGAAAGAGGGCAGGATGATAACCAGCAAAGGTATGGAGGAGTTGGGGAACGCCCTGGTTTCCGACAAGATCGGCCTGATGAGCTCCCGGATCGAGACCATGGCTTACAAGATGGACTTTGATCTGTATGAAAAGCAGGGCCGGGTGCTTCTTAATATCTCGCTGATCAAGAAGAGCGATTTCAATAGCGCCCTGAAGGTCATGTCGGAGATATTCAAGAAAAAACTGACGACCGGCGATCGGGTGGCTGTCGCCGAGGCCGGGAAAGATCTCGGGGGCCTGACAGTCCCGCCGGACCGGGTCGGTTTTGGCACGCTTTGCAGCGTCAATCTCAACGGTATTTTATTAAAACATTCTATCCCCGTGGAATCAAAATTCGGCGGGTTGCTCCAGATCGAAAATGACCGGCCGCTCCGTTTCACCGAGATGATCAGTTATTCCGGATCTTCTCTTGATCCGCATGAAATATTTATTAAAAGCAAAATGACGGGAGTCAGGGACGCGGCTGCCGGCTCGGGCAAGATCCTGGCCGGCTTGAGGGAGATCCCCGCGGCCTCCGTCAATGAAGCCGAAGCGATCATCAGGAAAGCCGAATCAGCCGGCATTGGCCGGGTCCTGATGATCGGCAAGGCCGGGCAAGCGCTATTGGGGATGCCGGTCGGCGCTGAACGCGTCGGTATCGTCGTTCCCGGCGGCTTGAATCCGGTCGCCGCCGTCGAGGAGTCCGGCCTGGAAACCACGAGCAAGGCACTCGTCACGCTGGCCGATTATGATCAGTTGATCAATTTTTGGGACATATGAGCGCAATCGATTTTGTCAGTTCCGGGATCAAGGGGCTGGATGACATCCTGCAGGGGCTCCGCAAGGGAGACAACGTCGTCTGGCAAGTTGATAACATCGATGATTATCTTCATTTTGTCGAACCGTTCTGCCGCCGGGCCAAAGCCGAGTCAAAAAAACTGATCTATATCCGTTTTGCCGAGCACCGGCCGATAATCGAGCCGGCTGACAATGTTAAACAGTACCGGCTTGACGCGAATTCCGGCTTCGAATCGTTTTCCAAACAGATCCACGATATTATTACCCGGGAAGGCGAAGGTGCCTTCTACGTTTTCGACTGTCTCTCGGACCTCCTCTCCGCCTGGGCGACCGATCTCATGATCGGCAACTTCTTCATGGTCACCTGCCCGTATCTTTTTAAACTTAAGACCGTGGCTTACTTCGCCATTTTGCGCAACAACCATTCCTATAAAACGATCGCCCGCATTCGCGAAACGACCCAGCTCCTGATCGACGTCTATGATTTTGAAGGGAATTTTTACCTCCATCCGCTCAAGGTCTGGAACCGTTATTCGCCGACGATGTACCTGCCGCACCAGCAAAAAGAGGATAAATTTATCCCGATCACCAATAGCGTTGATGCCGTGCGGCTGTTTTCTTATATTTCTGACCGGGGAGTGGAGCGGACCGAGCGGAACCTCGATTATTGGGACCGGCTCTTCCTGAAGGCGGAAGAACTGGCCCGCGAAAACCGCTCTCAATCGGAAAAAACTAAGATGGAGGAGCAGTTGAACCGGATCATGATCGGGCGGGAAGCCCGGATGCTCTCGCTGGTCGAACACAATCTGGTGCTTGAAGACCTGCTGGCGATCAAGTCACGGATGATCGGCACCGGTTTTATCGGCGGCAAGGCGCTGGGCATGCTGCTGGCGCGAAAAATCCTCCTTAAAGATAAAAAGATCGACTGGCAAAAATATCTTGAGCCGCATGACTCTTTCTTTATCGGTTCCGATGTCTTTTACACTTATATCGTCCAGAATGGCTGGTGGGACCTCTGGAGCGAACAGAAAACGGAGGAGGGCTTTTTCGAAAAGGCGTCCGACCTGAAGGACAAATTGCTCCACGGCACCTTCCCCGAAGAGGTCAAGGAACAGTTCAACGAGATGCTGGAATATTTCGGGCAATCGCCGATCATCGTCCGCTCGTCCAGCCTGCTCGAAGACGGCTTCGGCAACGCTTTTGCCGGCAAATATGAGAGCATCTTCTGCGTCAACCAGGGTTCGCCCGAAGAGCGCTACGCGAATTTTGAGCGAACGGTCCGCCAGGTCTTTGCCAGCACGATGAACGAAGACGCGCTGACCTACCGCCG
>JAQUOB010000211.1 GCA_028717325.1 Candidatus Margulisiibacteriota bacterium | reverse complement strand
CCCGGCTCTGGCGAGCCGTGTAAAGATTATTAACATTGACCGCCCTCACCCCTTTGACCCGATTAGCCGTGATCGTGACCCCGACACCGGAGCCGCAGATCAGGATGCCCCGGTCAAATTTGCCGGCGGCAACCGCCCGGGCCACCGGAAAAGCAAAATCGGGATAGTCGCACGATGCCTCCGAATCGGTGCCGAAATCCTTAAAAAACAAATGCTGTTTTTTCAGATAGGCAATGAGCCGCTGTTTTAACTTGAAACCGCCATGATCGGAACCGATCGCGATCTTCACTTGATGGCCTCCCTCATTTCTTTGACCGCTTGCTTAAGACCCACAAAAACGGAGCGGGCAATGATAGAAAAACCGATGTTTAATTCTTCGATGCCGGGAATATGGGCGATCTTTTTCACGTTACTGTAATCTAAGCCATGCCCGGCGTTGCTCCGCAGGCCGATCAGCCGGGCCTGCTGGGTCGCGATGCCGACCTTTTCCAGCTCTTTTGGGGACGATGCCAAAGCGTACTTGCCTGTATGGAGTTCGATAAAATCAGCCGTCAGGACAGCCGATTCTTCGACCTGCCCGGCTTCCGGGTTGATAAACAAACTGACAATGATGCCGGCGCCCTGCAGTCTCTTGATCAGCGGCCTCAATTTTTTAGAGTGCTTGACGACGTCAAGCCCGCCTTCGGTCGTCAGCTCCCGTCGTTTTTCGGGGACGATCGTCACCATGTCCGGTTTGACCTTCAAAGCGAATTTCAACATTTCCGGAGTGGCGGCCATCTCAAGGTCTAGGCGAGTCGGCAGCTCCCGCAAGCGAAAAACATCTTTATCCTGAATGTGGCGCCGGTCTTCGCGCAAATGACAGACGAGGCCGTCGGCCCCGCCAGCCAGCACTTCCCGAGCCGCGGAAAGAGGATCGGGGATCGATTCCCGGCGGGTTTCCCTCAAAGTGGCAATGTGATCGATGTTAACCCCGAGCTTCATCTTAAATTTCCTTGTGGATCAGGCAGATCGCGTAGGCCTTGATCCCCTTTTTCGTTCCGGTAAAACCCAGGCCTTCTTCCGTTTTGCCTTTAATGTTGACCAGATCAGGGCCGATATCGAGCGCGCCGGCGATCGCCGTCTTCATTTTTTCCATGTATGGCGCAAAACGCGGCTCTTCGGCCACCACCGTCGCATCGATGTTATTGACGGCGTAATTACGGCTGCGCAGCAGTTCTTTGACAAATTCAAGCAGTTTTAAGCTGGAAATACCTTTATAATTCAGGTCGCCCGGCGGAAAATGCTGGCCGATATCCCCCTCGCCCAGAGCGCCGACCAGCGCGTCGATCACCGCGTGGAGCAAAACATCCCCATCCGACCAGCCCAGCAGCCCTTTTTCATAGGGGATCTCAACGCCGCCGACGACCAGTTTGCGTTTTTTTACAAGCTTGTGAACATCATAGCCGATCCCGATCCGCATTTTATTATTATAACCTAACTTTAGTAACCTTTCAAAAGATACATAATTCTGGCAACATATTCCCAGACCACGGCGGCGGCATCCTCGTGCCTTGTCCACCAGCCTACGGGATTAAAATCGCTCTTCCTGACCGGGTAAACGATTACTTTGATGCCGGCCGATCCGAAGATCTTTTTAAATACGACGGCCGCACGGCGCGTATGGTATGGAGAAGTAACCAGTATCACCGATTTAAAATTGTGTTTGACGGCGATCGGCAGGGAGAAATTGGCGTCGTCAAGCGTCGATCTTGATCTAGCCTGCAAGATTATCGCCCGATCCGGCACGCCCTCGGCCAGCGCCTGCTTTTTCATCCATTCCGCGTTGGTGAGCCGCCAGGCCAGCGGTCCGCCGGACATCAAAATATAGCCGGCATAACCCTGTTTATATAAATTGACGCCTTCATCCACTCGTTCGCCGTTATTGTCGCCGGCGAGGACCAGGATGGCATCCGCCCGGTCGAGCCGGTCGCGCACGATCAAATGCCCGGCCAGGCCGTTCAAAAAGAAAGGCATTAGAAGATAAAGACCGGCCAGGACCAAAAGGATTATGATGAGGGAAACCGTTAATCTTTTCATTTAACGCGAAACAACGAACGGAAAAGGAATTTAGGGTTCCTGATCATACCCATCAAGAGCGCACCGATCGTCGGATAGGTCCGCGGGTTGGAAACCAGGCTCCAGATGATCGACGAATGATTTTCAAAATCACCGATCTTCTCGACCAATCTGGCATTATCCTTTATGTAGCCGAACAGTTTTTTTAAGACGTCTTCGCCCATGTTCTCCATAATGTAGCGCAGGAGCAGGCAGATCTTTATCTCCTGTTCAAATTCTTCCGTCCACTTCGCAGGATAAAGAGAAAGGTTGCCTTCTTTGATGGCGTCGGCCAGGAATTCCGCCGACTTCATGCCGTAATAGATCCCGCCCGAGGTGATCGGCTTGACCTGGCAGGCCGCGTCGCCGACCAGCGCCGCGTTGCCCTTGATCAATTCGCAGCTGCCGATCGGAATGGCGCCCGCGTTCTTTTCGACTATCTCGCCGGTTATTTTATTCTTTTCCATGAAGCTGTTGAGCTCCTGGTAAGGATTGTTGGAGATCGTCCCGAGCCGCACCACGCCGTTACCCTCCGGGATCAGCCAGGTAAAAAGCGAGAACGGCTTGACGTAGCTGACGACGACCTGGTTCATTTTTTCCGGAGTAATTTTGACCCGGTACTGGTAGCCGCG
>JAQUOB010000210.1 GCA_028717325.1 Candidatus Margulisiibacteriota bacterium | reverse complement strand
CGCACGTGGGGCAACGCCTTCTGGAAACACTCATAGGCCAGAGAACGATAGGCATTGCGCGGCGGCCGCCAGATGATATAGCCAAGCGCCCAGAGCGCCCGGCCGGCCGCATCGTCGGAGCCGGTCTCATCCAGGAAGTGGCGCTGGTAATCGATAAAATTACGAAAATGCCCGTCGGGATTTTGCATGAAATGGGTAAAGCTGAAATAAGTAGAGATCAGTTCCTTGGCGTCGTCACTCTGCAGCAGGAAAAACGCCCAGGCGCACAACATCAGCGCGCGGGAGTTATCGTCCAGGCAATAGCCGGTATGCCGGTCGGGGACGATATACTTGGCATGCTGGATCAGGCCGGTGTCATCGGTCAGCCGCTTTAAGTGCGCCAGGTCGAAGGCCGGTTCGCGCAACAGCAGGGCGGGAGTTTTGAGCGTCAGCGACCTTTTGGCCGCGACCGCCGCCGTGCGCCGAAACAGCTCCAGGTACTTGGCCGCGACTATTTCCCAGCGCATCTGCCGCCCGAATTTATAGGTCTTGGCGCGCAGCGACTTTAGCTTAGTTTTGTCCGACAGCAGGTCGCGCAGGGTATCGGTCAGCGCCGCGGAGTCCGCAAAGTTTATCAATAGCCCCCGGCCTTCGGCGAGCAGTTCTTTGGCGTACCAATAAGGGGTGGAGATGATGGCGGTCCCCGCCCCGACCGCGTAGGACAGGGTGCCGCTGACGATCTGCGCCTCGTTCAAATAGGGGGTGATATAGATGTCCGCCGCCATCAGCCAGGCATAGAGCTCTTCCAGGCTGACAAAACGGTCATCAAAGATCACATGTTCCTGCAGCCCCAGCTTGTCGACCAGCGCGATCAGGCCGGCCCGGTATTTTTCGCCGTATTCTTTCAAAACATTGGGGTGGGTCTTCCCCAGCACGACATAGATCAATTTAGGAAATTCCCGGACCAGTTTGGGGAGAGCGTTAATGACCGTCTCGATCCCTTTGTTGGGGCTGAGCAGGCCAAAGGTCAAAAGCGTCTGGTTCCCTTCCACCTGGAAACGTTTTTTGTAGTGGCTGTTATCGAGAGAGGTAAAATCGGGCGTGCCGTGATAGAGCCGCCTGATCTTCTCGGCCGGCACGGCGTAGACCTCCTGCAATAAGGTCACGGCCAGCTCGCTCATCACGACCAGCTGGCTGGCCCGCTGGGCCATCTCCTGGATGATCTTTTTCTGGTTGGGGGTGGGAGTTTTGAGCACCGTGTGCAGCACCACCACCACCGGCACGCTAAGGCTGGAGATCAGGGAGAGGATGTAAACGCCGTCCCAGCCGCCGTAGATCCCGTACTCGTGCTGGACGCAGACCACGTCGGCGTTGCTGGCGTTAATAAAATTGGCCGCTTCATAATAATCGCTCTGCCGGTTCTTTTGCAGGGTAAATTCCACCCGGCGCGGATAAGCGCACCCCTGGTCCGTGTCGTTGACGGCGAGCGCAAAGACATTCGACCGGGGAGAAAGGAGTTTAGCGGTCGCCTCGCAAAGATCGGTCGTAAAAGTGGCGATCCCGCAAATGCGCGGGGAATAATTGCCGACAAAAGCGATATTGAGCACCGGTTTCAACATATACTTTAACTCTACCCGATATCATTCAGGGTTGCAACTTGCCTGCTCCGGGGAGAACCGATCGAGAATGGCGGGGCGGTTAAAAAAATAAGGCGCCTGAAAATCTCAGACGCCTTATAAATTCAAACAAATAACGGACTAGAAGCGCTTAAAATCTCTTCGTCCGCCGCCATCGCGGTTTTCGGTCCTGGGCTTGGCTTCGTTAACTGTCAGTTCACGATCGCCCCACTTTTGCCCGCTCATGCCGGTGATAGCTTTTTGCATGTCGCCATCTTCCATGTCAACAAAACCAAAGCCGCGCGATTTGTTAGTTATTTTGTCCATCATGATCCTGGCCGAGATGACATTGCCGAATTCAGAAAATTTACTTTTCAGCTCTTCGTCAGTCGCGGTCCAGGGCAAGTTGCCTACAAATATGCTTTTCATCTGCTCGATCTCCTTTATATATTCTTTCTATAATTAATAGTGCTCTATTAACCTCGACCTTATGCACAGTATGACACTTTTCAGGCCGGGCCGTCAAATGCGTCAACCCAGCCGGGCAAAACAATTCGCACTCCAGGAACTTTTTTGTTATTATGAAGGTATGAAGATAACCTCGGCAGATTTTATTAAGGGCCTGGTAGGCCCTGACGCGTTGCTGGAAGACGGCACGCCGCAGATCGCCCTCATCGGCCGCTCCAATGTGGGAAAATCGAGCGTCATCAACACCCTGGCGAACCGGAAAGCCCTGGCCAGGACCAGCGCTTATCCCGGGCGCACCAAAGAGATAAATGTATTTTTTCTTAATCGATCTGTTTATTTGCTCGACCTGCCGGGCTACGGATTTGCTAAAGCTTCGTGGGCGGTGCGGCGGCAGTTGCTCGACCTGATCGACTGGTACCTGTATCAATCGCCCTATGAACAGAAAGCCGTCTTCCTGATCATTGACGCCAAAGTCGGACCGACCGAGGGTGACCGGGCGATGCTCCAAGGCCTGGAAGAACATAAAAAGAAGATCGTGATCGTAGCGAACAAAACGGACAAAATAAAAAGATCGGAGTACGGAGCACGGCTGGCCGAAATTCGGGCCATGGTCGGGAAGCATAAGTTGATCCCCTTTTCCTCGGAAGACAAAACGGGCCTAAGCGACCTG
>JAQUOB010000209.1 GCA_028717325.1 Candidatus Margulisiibacteriota bacterium | reverse complement strand
TGCTGGAGGCCGGCCGGACGGCGATCGAAAAATCAAAACGCCGGCAGATCTACGCCAAACTGTGGAAGAGCATTGCCGCCGACCAACCTTATGTTTTCCTCTGGTATCCCAAATCGGTGGTGGGTGTGAGGGACAGGGTCGGCGGTTTGTCAAAACCCGGGCCGGCCGGGCTGTTTTTGCGCCTGGAAAAAGTTTACATAAAAAAATAGTAAAGACTGCCTGATCGAAGCCTGACCGCATTCACCTTCAAATTTTCTGAAATTATCAGCGTTATTACCGAAAGATATACAGCTATGATGATAAGAGAATGTGTTCTAAGCGGCGCCGGTGCCCGGCGGCTGCATCAATCAACTGAATTTGACAGTGTTAAGGGCTGGCAGGCGATGGCTCGCCGTGTCACCGACTCGCACCAGCGTGGGGAATTTCCGCAAGCTTTAACTGTACCGGTTGCAATCAGATCCTGTTACCTGCGTGATGTTTATTTCAACCCAGAAAAAGTGATGTTGCTGACCGACCCGCTCTACTGGGATAAGCTGCCGCCGGAAGAATTGGAGCGGGATGTTTACACGATCGCATTCCCCAGCCAGAGTGAACGCGCCATGGTCTTGATCTGGGACGATGGTTCCGTCAGCGAGTTCAAAGGTGAAACGCTGCCGCCGGAATATTTAAGAACCGCCGGCATCCACGACCAGTCGAGAGAACCGGTCGGATTTTTGACCCGGGCCGAGGGTGAACGGGAAGCCGAGCTGATCAATTTTGTCGGCGCGCTGGACAGCCGTTGGCATTTGTTGGGTGAAGGTGAAAATTGCCGGGGGCAGGTTACGCAGTACGGCCAGCTGGTCAGGGAAGGCCGCGACTTTTTCCCCTGGATCAGATTGGACCGGCCTTTCGACCACCTCTTGTCCCTCAGCCAATGGGAGGGGGTTTCCCTGGAAAGTTATATCGGGCTGATGGGCCGGAAACTTGGCGCACAGCTGAAAAAGCTGCATTCAAATAATTACTATAATGTCGGTTATAGAAGAGGCCACGGCTTCAAAGGGATCTTGTCGTTTTGCCATATTGGGAATATTGAAGCGCATGGCAATCTTTTGGACCTGGCGTTTAAGAATGGAGAAGAGACGATACGGCTTTTTGAAGAAAAAGAAAGTCACGGGCGATCGGTCGAAGAGCGTTACTTATTTTCGGCTTTTTTGGATATCCATCGGATCTTTGGCGGGATCTATCTGACCAGGGACAGTTTTATCTGGGGTGCGGATGAAGGGTTGGTCAGCCGTGAGTGGGACCCTGTTTTCTTTGATCTGTTTTTAAAGTCGTTTGCCGGGGCATATTTTGGAGATGATCCGAAAGCAACCGACAAGTTCGCGGCTAACTGGCGGGCTCCGGATAAACTTATGCCGCTCCTGGCCCGGCAATATTAAAGATTCGTCGTTTGCTCAATTCCGCCCGGTATTATAAAATGATATCGTGCGCAAATTCATTTTACGAAGACTGCTGCAGCTAATACCGCTTCTGATCGGCATCTCTTTGATCTCTTTCTTCGTCATGCACCTGGCGCCCGGCGATCCGACCGCTTTATTCATCGATCCCAACGTCAAACCCGAAGAGCTCCTGCGCGTGCGCGCCAACTGGGGGCTGGACCAACCGGTCTACGTCCAGTATTTCCTCTGGCTCAAGAACGCCTGCCTGCTCGATTTCGGCCGCAGCTACACGACCAGCCAGCCGGTCATTTATGAGATCGCCCAGCGGCTACCGGTCACTTTGATGCTGATGGTCCCGGCTTTTATCCTGACGCTCCTGATCACCATCCCGCTGGGCGTCATCTCCGCGGTGAGAAAGGGAAGCTGGTTCGATAACCTGGTCACTTTTTTCTCATTTACCGGCATGGCCATGCCGACTTTCTGGCTGGGACTAATGCTGATGCTCCTTTTTTCCGTCAAACTTCACTGGTTTCCCGCGGTCGGTAACATCATCCTGCCGCTGATCACGATGACGATCGGCAATCTGGCCGGCCTGACGCGCTACCAGCGGGCGGCCATGCTCGAGGTCCTGCACCAGGATTTTATCCGCACCGCCCGGGCCAAGGGTTTGCCGGAAAGTATAGTGATCTTTAAACACGCGTTGCGCAACGCGCTGATCCCGACCGTGACCATTCTGGGGCTCTCGCTGCCCGACCTTTTTGGCGGGGCTTTCATCATTGAAACGATCTTTGCCTGGCCCGGCATGGGACGGCTTGGGGTGCAATCGATCTTTCAGCGCGATTACCCCGTCATCATGGGGATCGTGATGTTTTCCGCGCTCCTGATAATCATCGGCAATCTGTTGGCCGATATAGGTTATTCATTGGTTGACCCGAGGATCAGATATGGGAAACAATAAACTATTTATTTTGGGCGCGGCGATCCTCGGCTTATTTATCCTGCTGGCGATCCTGGCGCCGGTGATCGCGCCTTACAACCCCGATGAGATAGTCGCCAGCCAGACGCTGCCGCCGACTTTGTCTCATCCGTTCGGGACCGACGACCTGGGCCGCGATATTTTCAGCCGGACGCTCTACGGAGCGAGAATTTCTCTTTCGGTCGGATTGGCGGCGATGGCCATTGCGATCCTGATCGGCACGCTTTTCGGGGCGCTCGCCGGCTATTACGGGGGAGCGGCGGATGCCGTCATCATGCGTTTTGTCGATGTGATGCTGGCGTTCCCCTCGATCTTCCTTATCCTCGCGATCCAGGCGATGCTGACGCCCAACAT
>JAQUOB010000208.1 GCA_028717325.1 Candidatus Margulisiibacteriota bacterium | reverse complement strand
GAAAAAAGAGCGCGGTAATATCTTCTGGCTTAGCGCCGCGCTTGATCACGATTTTTTCTATCTTCTCTCGAAAGAGTTTCCGTGCCGTTTCGTACGGCTCCCTAAGCTGCTCTTTGACCATCCCGTTGCCGTCAAAAATGGTGAGAGATAATGAATATCCCTGACGGTGGAGAGTGTAGGGCGAGATAGTGACCGACCGGAAACCAGGCTTTCTTATTGTGCTGAGAAGCCTCTGTTTAACCGAGTCGATCCCCGAAGCGGGGCTAACGGGAGGTTTACTATCAATTCTCATAATAATTGGTTCTCCTTTTTTTCATCTATTTAAACGATCGCTCCCGCCCGTTCAAGGGAATGCTTTATCTCTTGAGGATCGTAAGTTTTTACTGTCCGCCCACCGGCCAGATAAGTTATGCCGACGAAAATCGTGCTGCGGAAGTTAACTCCATCGAGTTGCGCTCCGCTAAGGTCGACCTCTCTAAGAACGGCGGCCCGGCAGAAACTTGCGCCGCGAAGATTGGCTCCGGTCAGATCAACATTTTCCAGCACAGCGCTTTCAAAATCGGAACCGATCAGGATCGATCGGCTCATGGGAGACATCGTGATCCGGGCGCCATTTAAATTTGACGCGGAAAGATCCGCCCCGGCCAGATCAACCCTTTTAAACTCCACCCCGCTCAAACACATCCGTCTCAAATTTAAGCCGCCGAGATCGAGCGGCGGCAGATTCAGGGCCAGATGCTGATCGGCCATTTCCAGTTCGTGCTGGCACTGGTTAAATTCCGGAATATCTCCTCTCCCCAGGGCTTTTAAGGCATCGATCGCGATCTCATGAGCCAACCCGTATTTGCTCGCAAAAATATCAGCCGCGGCGATCCGGCCTATGATCGCTCCGATCTGGGAGTTTAGGTGCAAAAGTCTTGCCTCGCCGCTTAATTTTTCTTCTTTTGTCGGCCCCGGGGCTTTATCGTCTTTTCTCAACTTCAAGCTTTTTCCCAGCAATTCGATCTTGGCTGGATCGGAACTCAAAAAATCCAGCAGGCCTTGCAGGTTTAGTTGATCTCCTTCAATTAAGCCGGCCCTTTTCAAAACGGCCCAGGCGGGCCCCAATATTTTTGGAGAATCAGACAATATCTCCAATTTTCCATTTAGAGCGGCCCCGACTAAAGTATTGAGCCGGACGCATTTTGGCCGGGCCGGCATGCTCGACGGCCGAATAGATGACGCGCGCCAGATATATTGGATCCTCGGTCCGGACATTAAAAGATCACTCTCCTCAATTCAACTATTACGTTTTCGACCGCGAACACATGAAATTTCAGGCGATTTGCCATTAAAGTGGGCCTTGTTTATCAGGCCAAAAAAAGATAAAATATAGATGTCTACGGGAATAACATGGAATATTTCATTGATAATATCAACTTCACTGATTTTGTAAAAAAACTACTTGAGAGTTCAAGAGTACTGGCCCCGGTCGAGCAATACGAAAGAAACTATATCCAGGAAGTTACGGTTGATAACATCCAGTCGATCAACCTCTTTGGTTTCCGGACGGTTGAACCCTTCAAATCCTGCTTTTTCGCGATCGATGAGATCGTCTCCAAATATTTCGGCCCGCAATCCTCCCCGGCGGCGGAAAAACTTACCATCCTGGGGGCGCGCGGCTGTGATCTCGAGGCACTGGAAGTTTCCGACCGGGTCTTTGGCGAAGGTGAATATCAGGACCCTTTCTATCTGAAGCGACGTGAAAACTCCTTCATCATTGGCGCCGACTGCACCGGCTGCGGCCAGACCTGCTTCTGCACGCTGGTCAGGGGCAAGCCCTGGCCGCTGCAGCGCTTTGACCTGTCACTGGCGCCGATCGAAGGCGGCTTTATTGTCGAAGTCGGGACCGATAAAGGGAAAAAGTTCGTCGAAGAAAATCATTCGCTCTTTTCCGAATCGGCCGAGGCCGGGCAGACAGCCAAAGCGGAGAACAGGAAAAAAGTCCTTCAGCTCCTCGCCCAGGTTAACGGCCAGTATCAATATAAGCGGGAAATAGCCGAAAGCCATAAACGCAATCTCGAAAATCAGGCCTGGAAAGTGCTGACCAAAGATTGTGTCGAATGCAGCAGCTGCAATCTGATCTGCCCGACATGTACTTGCTTTCTTTTAACCGATTCCGGGGGCCAGGGGGAGTTTTCACGGCACAAGGTCTGGGATGCGTGCTTAAAATCGGCTTACCAGAAAGTGGCCGGCGGCTCTAACCCGCGGGGCAAGCTCTACCAGCGGCTGCAGAACCGCTACCACTGCAAGATGGACTATTCTTTTGACCGGCTTGGCCGCTATACCTGCGTCGGCTGCGGGCGCTGTATCGACGGTTGTGCCGGCAATATCGACATGCGCAAGATCTTTGCCGAACTTGAGCGGCAGGCGCCGTTGACGGCGAAACTGGTCTAATTAAAATGGAAAAGAATCCTTATCAACCGATAAAAGCGAGAGTTGAAAAGATAATCACGGAAACGGGAAATATCAAGACGTTCGTCTTCCGGCCGGAAGAGCCGATCGGCTTCGCCGCCGGGCAGTTCATGCAGGTTACCCTGCCGGGCATCGGCGAATGCCCTTTCACGCCCTCATCGGATTACAAAAACACCGAAACGATCGAGTTTACGGTCATGAAAGCCGGGGACGTGACCGGCCAGATGCACGCCATGAAAGAAGGGGAATACGTCGGCCTGCGCGGCCCTTACGGGAAGCCTTATCCGATCAAATCATTCCA
>JAQUOB010000207.1 GCA_028717325.1 Candidatus Margulisiibacteriota bacterium | reverse complement strand
AATCGATACCATCCGTCATCAAGTCTTGCGCGCCGGCGATCGATGTCTCATGGAAAATGGGGAAAATTACATTTTTTATCAATTCAACATTATTCAGCGCGCTTTTTCTTAACAATTTCGCGACTTCACCGGAATAAACTTCGTAAACCGACTTCAAAGGATTGCCGTCAAGATGTGCTTGCCGAAGTTTTCTCTGATGGTGGTCCACCCAAACCATTCTCGGCTGCAGCAGCTCTTTGTGAACCATCTGGCTTTTTCTCTCGCCGTTCTCGATCAGGGTCAAAGGCCGATGATCACCGTGGACGTCTTCAATGCCGGCGGCATTGATAACCAGGTCGCCCTTTTTTAACAGCCCCCGATTGGTCTCCGTCACGGGTATCCAGGGTGACCGATAATTCTTGTATCTTTCCTGTCGGGCTCGCTCCCAGAACAGTTGTTTCAGCCGGCCGATGCTGCCCGGCAGAGGCGCCAATTCATAAGCCATGGCAATTGTCCTTTTTCATCATTCTCACCAATATTTATCGTCATTTTTAGGCGGTGATTTCAGAGAAAAGATATGCTAATATAAACTGTCATGAAAAAGGGCATCGCCATCCTCGGCTCCACTGGCTCGATCGGCAAACAGGCGCTCGAAATCGTTTCGATCTTCCCCAGCCGCCTGCGGGTGGCCGCCTTTGCCGCTAAAGACGAGGTTGACTTGATCGTCGAGCAGGTGAAAAAATTCCAGCCGCGCCTGATCTCCGTTCTCAACGACGATGTTAAGCAAAAAGTTGAGGCCAAGCTGGCAGGTGTTAAAGTCGAGATCGTGACCGGCCTCGACGGCCTGATAAAAGTGGCCACCGTCGCCGACGCGAAAACGGTCGTGGTCGCCATACCCGGCTCTCTCGCCTTAACCGCCGTGTTGGAAGCCGTTAAACTTAAGAAAGACATCGCGCTGGCGACTAAAGAAGTCCTGGTCGCCGCCGGCGATATCTTTATGAACGAGGCCAAAGCCGCCGGTATTAAAGTTTTCCCGATCGATTCCGAACACAGCGCCATTGCCCAGTGCCTGCGTGGGGAAGACCGCAAAACTATTAAAAAGATCATCCTGACCGCCTCGGGCGGGCCGTTCTTAAAGACCCCGGCCGAAAAACTGGCCCAAATGACCGCCAAAGAAGCGCTTAAGCACCCAACCTGGAAGATGGGCCCCAAGATCACGATCGATTCCGCCTCATTGATGAACAAGGGTTTTGAGGTCATCGAGGCTCATCATCTCTTTGGCCTCGATTATGCGCAAATCGAAGTCATTATCCATCCGGAGAGCGTCATTCACTCGATGGTCGAGTTTAGCGACGGCTCGATCAAAGCACAACTCGGCGCCCCAGACATGCGCGTCCCGATCCAGTATGCGCTGCTTGAAGAGGAACGGCAGGCCAACCACTGGGGCCGTTTAGATTTTGGCAAAGTTCCTTCGATGACGTTCCAGAAACCTGATAAAGTGAAGTTCCCCTGCCTGGAATTCGCTTATGAAGCCGGAAAAAAAGGCGGCACTCTGCCCGCTGTCCTCAACGCCGCCAATGAAGAAGCGGTCAGCCAGTTCTTAAAAGGCAAATTTAACTTCGATCAGATCCCGGTTAAGATCAAAGCCGTGATGGATCAGCACCAGAATAAAGAAGCCCCCTCTCTGGCCGATATATTAGCCGCCGACAACTGGGCCCGCACCGCCCTGGTATAGACTTTTTCCTGAAATTTTCCCGCTGGGCTGACGATAAAAGTCTGTATGATTCCCAAAGTAAAATTCTATGACCTCTCGGCCGCCGGCCGGAAGATACTCAACGAAAACGAGGTCTGCACCTTCTATTTCGACCGGGATAATTTAAAGGCCCGGGGCGGCATGTCCCACATTCATGAGCAAACCCTGCTAAGCGGCCGCAAAGTCGCCACGAAGGGTCTGCCGTCGGACAAACCGCTCAATCCTGAGAATGTTTTTTATATTGCTAATGAAGCCAAGGCCCTGTGTGAGCTCTCACAAGTGAAGTCGCACCCTAACATCATCGAATATTACGGGCTGGTCCGTCTCGGCGAACGCCCATACGTTGTAATGGAACTGCTGGATGAACCTCAGGACCAATCGAGCCGCTCGCTGGGCTCTCCCCTGCCGGTCGAGGAGGTCCTAACCATCGGCCTGGGCATCGCCAAAGGGCTGCATCACGTCCACAAGCACGGGCTGACCCATCGCGACGTAAAGCCCAGTAATTTTGTCGGTGACAAACTGATTGATTTCGCTTTCTGCTGGAAGAACGGCCAGCCGATCGTCGTCGACGGCCATCAGCACAGCAGCGGGACCCCCGGTTATTTTTCACCAGCCATTCTCGGCGGCTCGGAGCCGACCATCCAGGATGATATCTATTCCTACGGCGTCGCTCTCTTTGAAATGCTCTCCGGTAAGGCGGCCCTGCCGCCCGGCACCGATCCAGTTATTTCCCGGAATATCCTGGGGAGCAAGATCGCCGACTTGGCTATCTGCCGGGGTTTGACGCCGGAAATAGCCGAACTTTTGTTCGCCACCACCCAGACCACGCCCGAATTCGGTGTCATGAGGGAAAACGGATTTTTTACCAGCTGTCGGGATATCGTCCGCTTCATTAAAACTCTGATTAACGTCGATTAGACATAAATCCCTCGTCTTTTTTGTGATATAATTTATATATGAAGGATACCGACCTGGAAATACTGCGCCATTCCACCTCCCACGTGATGGCCCACGCCGTTCAGGAGCTTTTCCCAG
>JAQUOB010000206.1 GCA_028717325.1 Candidatus Margulisiibacteriota bacterium | reverse complement strand
AAGCGATCGTTCAGGCGATCCTTGATCTGACCAGAAATAACGCCGCCGATTCTTTTTATTCCGTCAACAAGACGCTGGTCGGCTTGAAAGCTTTGTGGGAGGGCGATATTCGCAGTAAAGGGATCGACCTGGAGCTTCAGCTGGACGAGCAAGACCCGACGCTGTTCGGCAGCAAGCAGAAATTTATCGAGATCATGATGAACCTGGTAAAAAATGCCTGCGACGCCGTAGCTGCCGGAGGGAAAATAATCGTCGCCACCAAAAAGACAGAAGACGGCGCGCTGACGGCGGTCAGCGATAATGGTTCGGGGATCCGCGCGGAGGTCCTGCCGAAAATATTCCAACCGTACTTTACCACCAAATCAGAAGATAACGGCACCGGTCTGGGCCTCTATATCGTGAAAGATTCGGTCGAGAGAATGGGCGGCAGGATCGAGATCTTGACCAAACCCGGCCGCGGCACGACCTTCACCATTTACCTGCCCAATAAGTCGCCGGAGGCAAAGGCAGAATAACAGCTACTTTTTGAGCCAGTGCATCATGCCGCGGAGCTCGGCGCCGACTTTTTCGATCTGATGGTTCTTGTCCTTTTCCCGCAGGGCGTTGAAATTCTTGCAGCCCTCTTTGTTCTCTTTGATCCACTCACGAGCAAACGCGCCTGATTGGATGCGGGCGAGGGCCTTTTTCATTTTATTTTTTACTTTCTCATCGATGATCTTTGGCCCGACCGTTAAGTCGCCGTATTCGGCAGTGTTACTGATCGCCTTGCGCATCCCCTGCAGTCCGTGTTTATAGATCAGATCAACGATCAGTTTTAATTCGTGGCAGCATTCAAAATAGGCCATTTCCGGCTGATAGCCGGCTTCGACCAGCGTTTCAAACCCGGCTTTGACGAGTGAGGTACAGCCGCCGCACAGAACGGTTTGTTCGCCGAAGAGATCGGTTTCGACTTCTTCCTTGAAGGTCGTTTCAAAAACACCCGCGACCGTGCCGCCGATCCCTTTCGCGTAGGCGAGGGCGGTTTCTTTGGCCTTGCCGCTTCCGTCCTGATAAATGGCGATCAGGCAGGGGACGCCGGCGCCGTCAACAAAAGTGTTCCTGACCATCGTCCCCGGGCCTTTGGGCGCGACCATGATGACGTCAACGTCCTTGGGCGGTTTGATCGCTTTAAAGTGAATGTTGAAGCCGTGGGAGAACATGAGTGTTTTCCCTTTTTTCATGTATTTCTTGATCGATGTTTTGTAAACCCCGGCCTGCAGCTCATCCGGGATCAGGATTTGAATGATATCGCCCTGCTTGGCGGCCGAAGCGGCATCCATGACTTCAAAGCCTGCCTCCTGGGCGTTCTTCCAGTTCGGAGTGCCTTCGACCTCGGCGATGATGACCTTGACGCCGCTGTCCTTCAGGTTCTGGCCCTGTGCTCCCCCCTGATTGCCATAACCAATGATGGCCACCGTCTTATCTTTTAAAACCCCCAGGTCCGCGTCTTTATCGTAATATACCTTTGCCATTTTCTTGCCCCCCTCAATTTTCAATCTAAATGAAATTTCCCGGAACTATCTACGAGGATATTATAGCACGATAAAAAACTGGAATCAAAAGCGAAAAGGCCGATCAACAGGAGGAAGAAACATGGATGGAGTTAAAAGATGCCCGCCGGTAAAGACAGGCAGTGTCATTGGCAGGGGATTATCAATAAGAGTATACCCGAATGTTGCCAAGGTAGTCTACGAACTCGATAAACTGAGGGGGATCGACCTGAGGCCGGAGGTCGCCGCCAAGCTTTATGAAGATAAGTGGAGTATGGGAGACCAGGAAAGAGAGCTGGGGACCTCGGCGGAGCTTGATCGATCGGCAGTTGCACGTTTAAAAGACGAACTTGGGATAAAAATGCCACTGGAAATACTGGAACAGTTGTTCCCAAAGGTTAAACCGCACGATCTTGCACTGGCCCTGGCCGATTTTATGGATTTGAAGATCACGGACGTGCAGAGAAAGTTGTTAAGCGGGGAGATCAAGCTGCCGAAGTAGTGTTTACTCCGCGCTGCCTCTCTGGAGCGCGATCTTGCCGGTCCGGACCAGTTCCTTGATGCCGAATTTTGAGAGCAATTTTTCGGCCCCTTCCACCTTGCTGGCATCACCGGTGACCTCGATCGTCAGCGAGGTTTCGGCCACATCAACGATCCTGCCGCGGAAGATATCAACTATCTGGGTGATCTCCTGACGTGTCTTTTCATTAGCGGCGACTTTTAAAAGCACCAGCTCTCGCTCAACCGCCTTATCTGCCGGGATATCAAAGACTTTCAAGGTGTCTATCAATTTATAGAGCTGTTTGGTGATCTGCTCGAGATCGGACTCATCCCCTTCGACCACGATCGTCATCCTCGACATTTTTGGGTCCTCGGTCGTGCCGACCGCCAGCGATTCGATATTGAAACCGCGACGGGAAAAAAGCCCGCTGACCCGGGAAAGAACTCCCGGTTTGTTTTCTACTATAACCGAAATTGTATGTTTCATTTTTTCTTCAATTTTGGAAACCTGCGAATGAACTTCGCGGTTTCCAAAATCAGGAGCCGCGACGTTTAGTCGCAGGATCCTGATTTTAATCTATCAGCATCTCATTAATTGCTTGGCCGGGTGGCACGAACGGAAATACATTTTCTTCCTTGGCAACCACAAAGTCAACCAGGACCGGCCGGTCGTTGACGGCAAAGGCCTGTTCGATTGCCCCGCGCACCTCTTCAACTTTTGTTACGCGCAGCCCGACCGCGCCGTACG
>JAQUOB010000205.1 GCA_028717325.1 Candidatus Margulisiibacteriota bacterium | reverse complement strand
TCGATCCCTTTACTGCGAATATCGCCCTCCCACAAAGCTTTCAAGCCGACCAGCGTCTTGTTGACGGAATAAAAAGAATCGGCGGCGTTATTTCTGGTCAGATCAAGGATCGCCTGAACGATCGCTTTCATCTGTTCGAGATTGGTTTCAATTATTTCCTTATATTTTTCCAGCGGGGAAATGGCCGGCTGATCCCCGGCCCCGGCGCCCGCCAGCTCGTTCACGATCCGGCACATCATGCCAAAGGCAATGCTTAAACTCCCCAGAGAATTGTTGATCTCGTGAGCGATCGCCGCCGCGCCCAAACCGATATTGGCCAGCCGGACTTGTTCCCGGGTGACCCTGGCCGTTTTTTCACCCTCAAATTCCAGCCGCTGCTGGTTGAGGAATAAAGTAACGACCGTCGGCAGGCAGGCCGCCGCTTCGTTTTTTTCAAGATAGCAGTCAACGATCTCGCCGGAAAAATTTTTATCCGTTTCTAAGACCGGGTCATGATCCGTCAGAACAATGATCTTTGTCCTGAACAGGGCTTGTCTGATCAGGCCGGCTAATTTGGCTGTCCCGTCGCTTTCTGCCGCATCAAGCACGACCACGTTCGGCTTCATATAATCAGCCAGGGTTTTGATGTCCGTGTTCCGGGGCAAGACAATAAATTCACATCTCGCCTTGAGGACCAACGGCTTGAGTACTGCCGCCAGTTCCTCCTGGGCGCTGATCAATAAGACCTTCGCATTTGATCCCGGCGGGCCGTCGGAATTGTGGCCGATACTGCCGCTACCCGAAACCAGGAGCTGAAAAGTTCCGGAGGGTGAGATTGACATATCTCCGGCGCAGGCAACGCTTTCAGCGTGTCTGACCGGCAACATTCTCCTGACCGCATTTTTCGCCTGGCTGGACAGGGTCCGGCCGCGGTTAGCCAGAGTTGTTATTGTCACGTTCATGGATTTCTCCTTTCGTATACCAATTTTATTATCGTCGGCCTCGCCTATTAATTTCAGTGATTTTTTGGGGCCTATCTGTTATAATGATTTCCAAATGAAAAAGCTGATGGTTGTTTTGGCTGCTATGCTGATCTTCGCTCTCAATGCGGGCACATCGGAAGGAATAAAGAAAATGGAAAAATTATACGCTGTTTTTGACACTTCGATGGGAAAAATCGTTTGCGAGCTCTACCCGCTCGAAGCGCCGGTGACGGTGGGCTACTTTACCAAGCTGGCCAAAGGCGAGCTCGGCTGGCTGGATCCTCACACCAAAGAGATCGAAAAGAAACCGCTCTATAACGGCACGGTCTTCCACCGGGTCATTCCCAACTTTATGATCCAGGGCGGCGACCCGCTGGGCAACGGCACCGGGGGCCCTGGTTTCAAATTCGACGATGAGTTCTCCGATAAATTGAAGTTCGACCGGGTGGGCCGCCTGGCCATGGCCAATTCCGGGCCGGGGACGAACGGCAGTCAGTTTTTCATCACAATCGCCAAGACCCCCTGGCTGGATAACCATCACACCATCTTCGGCCAGGTGATCAAGGGCCAGGATGTGGTCGAAAAGATCGCCAATGTCGACCGCGGCCCCAACGACCGCCCCAGCAAAGACATCGTCCTGAACTCCGTGACCATTACCAGCAAAAAGCCTTGATCGCCCAGCTGATCGAGATCATCATCCAGTTCGTGACCGGCACGATCTCGGCGGTCGGCTATTTCGGCGTTTTCTTCTTGATGATCCTTGAATCGGCCTGCATCCCCATCCCGTCCGAGATCATCATGCCGTTCTCCGGTTTCCTTGTCTCGGCAGGTAAACTCAATATTTTTGGGGTCACCTTTTTTGCGGCGCTCGGCAACCTGGTCGGGGCCGTGATCACATACGCCATCGGCTACTGGGGCGGCCGGCCGTTCGTCCTCAAATATGGCCGGTACTTCTTTATCAAAGAGAAAGAGGTCCATCATGCCGAAAAGTTCTTTGAAAAATGGGGGGACTTCGCGGTTTTTATTGCCCGGAACCTGCCGATAGTCAGGACTTTTATCTCCCTGCCGGCCGGCGTGGCGGAAATGAACTTTCCCAAATTCGCCGTTTATTCTTTTATCGGTTCGATCCCCTG
The DNA here is from genome assembly GCA_028717325.1 of Candidatus Margulisiibacteriota bacterium. Classification (GTDB taxonomy): domain Bacteria; phylum Margulisbacteria; class WOR-1; order O2-12-FULL-45-9; family XYB2-FULL-48-7; genus JAQUOB01. Next base: position 715 of record JAQUOB010000205.1, on the reverse strand, counting down.
GTGCTTCGGCCTCGCCTATCTAGGCTTTCTGTTGGGCAGTAACTGGCTGATCATTCGAAAATATGGGGATATCCTGGATATCGTCGTCGGGATAGGCATCATTATTTTTATCGGCAAGGTTATCTACGATTATTATTCCGACAAGAACGGGAACGGCAAAAAGCAGACCGCTATCTAAATAAAGCTGATTTTACCGGTTTTTCAGGTCGATTATTCCCGAAGGCATATACGCTTCAAACGAATCATAAATAAAAACAGTGCGTTCAGTAGTTAAAGCCGAGGCCCCGATTTCGGCACACAACGTACTCAACCAATAAACGTTCGATTCTTCCCTGGCCTCTTTCGACATCGCCGGCAAAAGCCGCTCCCTATCGCAATTGGCCGGGTCGGCCTGGATAAAATTGTAAAGAGTTAGGTTCATTTTTAGAAGAAGATCGACATCCAGCCATTTTGGCTCATGATCGGGCGCGGCCGAGATTGCCACCATAGCTTCCGACTTCATACCTCGGTGGAGAGTTTTTTCAAACTCTCGGCCGGCATAAAAACAGTGCCCCCATTGCTGGTTCCATCTCCCCCAGACTGCCCCAAAATCGATACCATCCGTCATCAAGTCTTGCGCGCCGGCGATCGATGTCTCATGGAAAATGGGGAAAATTACATTTTTTATCAATTCAACATTATTCAGCGCGCTTTTTCTTAACAATTTCGCGACTTC
>JAQUOB010000204.1 GCA_028717325.1 Candidatus Margulisiibacteriota bacterium | reverse complement strand
CTTGCCTCGTATATTTATCGGCAAAAAATGGCTAAAATTTCACTTTCAAGGGGCTTTCGAAAGTGCTAAAATATGGGTATTATGAAAGGCAAAGCCTGGAAATTCGGCAACAATATCGATACCGACCTGATCATCCCGGCCCGTTATCTCAACACCTCCGACCCGGCAGAGCTGGCGCAATACGCCATGATGGACGCCGACTCGGAATGGGTCGACAAGATGCACAAGGGCGATTTTATAGTCGCCGGTGATAATTTCGGCTGCGGCTCATCGCGCGAGCATGCTCCGATCGCGCTGAAAGCGGCCGGCGTTTCGGCGATCATTGCCAAATCATTCGCCCGGATCTTTTACCGCAACTCGATCAACATCGGACTGCCTATCCTGGAGGCGCCGCAAGCGGCCGAAGAGATCAAAGAAGGCGACGAGATCGAAGTTGACCTGAACAACGGCATTATAAGAAATTTAACCTCCGGGAAATCATACAAAGCGCAGCCGTTCCCGGAATTCATGCAAAAAATAATCACAGCGGGCGGCTTGATAAATTACATTAGAAACAAGATCAAAACTTTGAAACTGCAATCGTAGTATTATCTTTCAGTTCTCGGATGGCATCATAAAGCCCTCCGGCAATATCTTCCGGCGGTTCATCTTTTAGTTTATCAATGACACTCCTTAATTCTTCAAAGGGAAGAGCATTTAAACCATCGCTGGCCAGCAGCAAAATATCACCCTTTACCGGCCTAAAAGAATAAGTAAAAATGCCTTTAAAAGGCGAGTTGCCAAGATAATTAAAAACGGTATTGCTCAATAAAAATAATTCGGAAAATCGATAATAACTTTCCGCAAGTTTTCCGGATATGGGGAATTTCGGCGGAACGCCCCTTTTCATCACCTGCCAGAAAATATCCCCCTTCTGAATGGCCTGGCGGCCGTAACCCATTTGCAATTCACGGGCAAAGATCAGATCCATGCCTCTTTTCCATAATGAAATTTTTACTCTTCCCCCCTCAATAAATCCCCCTTTTTCAAGTTCGTCATAAATTGCTAAGCCGCCTGCTTCACCAAATCCTGTTTGAAAATCTTCTTTTGAAATTTCGCTGCCTTTTGAACATCCGGCAATGCAACTCAAAGTCGCAAACAATCCGCCTTCGTCAGGAGCCAGAACAGAGAATTTACCCTTGTTTTTAAAAAGATAAGCGCGTGAATCACCAATGCTGGCGATAGACAAAGTCGGCCGCTTCCACAACGCCGCCACCGCTGTTGCTCCGGGGAATTCATTCGCTCCGGGAGATCCGTTGGTTCTGAATTTCTTATCCAACCTCTGCTGAATTAATTCGTAATCGAAACAGATGCTTTCATTTGCAATTTTAAACGATTCCAAAAAAGAAAAGTCCGACAAAGAAAACATTTTCGGATTTCGAAAAACATGGCCGATCATTTCAACTGCGATTTTCGCGGCTTTTTCTCCATTCAAATGACCGCCTAACCCGTCCGCAACAACGGTCAGCTCTTCATCCTCTATAGCGGAAAAAAGCAGCGCATCCTGGTTATTAGATCTGCCGGCCGCGTAGCATAATCCGGCAGAATTATCGATCCCGATTCTACGGCCATAAAGTTCGCCTTCATTGCCGCCTGAAATGCATAAAGTGTTTTCTCCAAGACGAAAGGACTTGTCATAAGTCAGCCACCACAGCCGGTTTGCCTCTTCTCTGATTTCTTCCGGCAAACTACTATCCATGGCTAAAGGCCGCAAAACCTGTTCACGGATTAGAGTCAATTGCCTCCTGCCGGCCGCGGGAATGGCGGTTTCAATATCTTTAAATGTTCGAGGAATCTTACTCTTTAAGTTTGATGGAATTGTCGGTGTTTTCACTCATAATTATCGGAAGAAGAATAAAATAATTTCAATTTTAGAGATTATATATTTGAGACTACAGAATCGCCGACTTCAGTGGTTGACATGCCCATTTTGCCGGCCGCCTGGGAAGGCATCTTGGCCACGGTCTTGATGATGGCCCGTTCGACGTCAGCCGCCGCTTTTTCTTCGCCGATCTCGGCCAGCAGCAACTGCATGGCACCGATCGCCGCCAGCGGATTGATCACGTTTTTGCCGGTATATTTGGGAGCGGAGCCGCCGATCGGCTCGAACATGGAAACGCCTTCGGGATTGATGTTGCCGCCGGCCGCGATCCCCATGCCGCCCTGGATCATCGCGCCGAGGTCGGTAATGATATCGCCGAACATGTTGTCGGTCACGATCACGTCAAACCACTCCGGGTTCTTGACAAACCACATGCAGGTCGCGTCAACGTGGGCGTATTCGCGCTTAATATCGGGAAAGTCCTTGGCACCGATCTCATGGAAAGCCCGCTCCCAGAGATCCCAGGCGTAGGTCAAAACGTTGGTCTTGCCGACCAGGGTCAGCTGTTTGCGCTTGTTCCGTTTCCTCGTGTATTCAAAAGCGTAGCGGAGACAGCGCTCCACCCCTTTGCGGGTGTTGACCGAGACCTGGGTCGCGACCTCGTCCGGCGTGCCTTTTCTCAAATAGCCGCCGGTGCCGACGTAGAGCCCTTCGGTATTTTCCCTAACCACCACAAAGTCTATCTCCGCCGGGCCTTTGTCCTTTATAGGGGTATAAACGTTCGGATAAAGCACGACCGGGCGCAGGTTGATGTATTGGTCAAGGGCGAACCGGAGCCGCAGTAAAACGCCGTGCTCCAGGATACCCGGCTTGACGCCGGGATCCCCGACCGCACCCAGATAAATAGCGTCATACGTCTTTAGCTCTTCGATATCCCGGTCGTCGACCAGTTTGCCCGTCTTTAAATAGCGCTG
>JAQUOB010000203.1 GCA_028717325.1 Candidatus Margulisiibacteriota bacterium | reverse complement strand
TTGCCGAACCCGGAAAAGATAGAAACTACAAAGATGAGAACGACGACGGCCGTTGTAGCATCCACTATATCTGCCTCAAAAGATCGGGAATGGCCGAAAAATAGTTGTCTTTTAATTTTTTAACCGGCAAATTTATCAATTTTTTCTTATTCCGCATGATGGTCAGGCTGTTGCCGCCAACCTTGCCGATGATCGCACAGGGCACCTGATAAAGCATGGCAAAATCGGAAAGAGAAAAGATGTTTGCCGCAGAGATCGTGAGCACGATCCGTGACTGGCTCTCCGCAAAAAGTAAGGCGTTGTCTTTTATGCTGTCGGCTAGATTGATCATTGCTCCTTTGTCCGCCAGGATCGCACATTCCGCGAGCGCGACAGCCAGCCCGCCTTCCGATAGATCGTGAGCCGATTTCACCAGCCCCGCCTGGATCGCTTCCAGGCAGATCTTCTGGACCCTTTTTTCAAGATCGAGGTCGAGCTCGGGCATTTCACCTTCCTCGCGGTTATGCCCCAGCAGGACGACCAGGTCCCCCTCGTCTTTAAAAGGGGCGGAACAGCGTTTATCGATATCTTTGATGATGCCAACCATACCGATCGTCGGCGTCGGCAGGATCGGGCCTTTGGGGCTTTCATTATAAAAAGAGACGTTGCCGGAAACGACCGGCAGTTCAAGGAATTTGCAGGCGTCGACAATGCCTTCGACGCAGGATTTAAATTGATAGAAACGGTCCGGCTTTTCCGGATTGCCGAAATTCAAGCAGTCGGTCACCGCGGCCGGCTCGGCGCCGGTCACCACCAGATTCCTGGCCGCTTCCGCGATTGCTATCTGCGCCCCCACATAAGGGTCAAGATAACAATACCGGCCGTTGCAGTCGGTCGTCGCGGCAATTCCCCACTCTTTCCCCTTGATCCGGAGGACCGCCGCATCTCCCCCCGGATAAACGGCGGTATTGGTCTGCACCATGTGGTCATATTGCTCGTAGACCCATTTCTTGCTGGCAATGTTTGGGTCACCAAGCAATCGTAAAAGTGTCGTGTTATGATCTTTACTTTTTGTCCCTCGTGACTCGTGACTCGTGACTCGTGACTGCTTGAAAGGCATATCATAGATCGGCGCTTTGGCCAGTTCTTCCGTCGGTGCGTCGGCAATGATCTTGCCTCGGCTCTTGATGATCATCTTTTGTTCTTTGATCACAAAGCCGACAACAACCGCGTCCAGCCCCCATTTATGGAATATTTTCAGGACTTTTTCTTCTTTGCCCTTTTCGACGCAGAGAAGCATCCGCTCCTGCGACTCGGACATCATAATTTCCCACGGCTCCATGCCGGCTTCGCGCAAAGGCACTTTATCGAGATCAAGGTCGATCCCCACCCCGCCGGCCGCCGCCATCTCCGAAGACGAACAGGTTAAACCAGCCGCCCCCATATCTTTGATGCCGACCACGACGCCGGTTTCCAGCGATTCGAGCGTCGCTTCGATCAGGCATTTTTCCGTAAAAGGATCGCCGACCTGGACCGTCGGCCTTTTTTCGATCTCGGCCGCTTCGAAGACGGTCGAAGCCAGGATCGAACAGCCGCCAATGCCGTCCCGCCCGGTCTTTGAGCCGGCATAGATGATCGGGTTGCCCAGCCCTTTGGCGTAGGCCCTGGCGATCTTTTCTTTGGGCGCAATGCCGATGCACATGACGTTGACCAGGCAGTTGCCGGCATAGGCATCGTCAAAATAGATCTCGCCTCCAACGGTCGGCACGCCGACGCAGTTGCCGTATGATTGAATGCCGTCAATGACACCGGTAAAGATATATTTATTGAAAGGGTTGTTTAATTTACCAAAGCGCAGAGAATCGAACAAAGCGATCGGTCTGGCTCCCGAAGTAAAGATGTCCCTGATGATACCCCCCACCCCGGTCGCCGCACCCTGTTTGGGCTCGACCTGGGAAGGATGGTTGTGCGATTCCATTTTAAATATTATCGCCATGCCGTCATAAACAAAACCGCCGGCATCTTCGCCGACCAGGGTCTGGTATTTGCCGGTCTGGGGAAAAAGCTTCAGCCATTTGCGGGAACGGGGATAGCCGCAGTGCTCCGACCATTCCACCGAGAACATGGCCAGCTCGGTATTGGTCGGTTCGCGCTTGAGGATGGATAAAATGCGCTTATATTCGTCGTCTTTGAGGCCGAGTTCCTGGTAAATCCCCACACCAATATGCTCGCCTGCTTTGGCAGGTTTATTGGTGTGGGGATAAACTTTTGCTTGTGTCACGCCTCTATTTTATCATCTTAAACTGAAGTTGACAAATTAACAGGATAAAAAAAGAGAGGAGAAAAACTATTCGCCGTAGATCCGTTTCTTGTCGTCTTCCGTAACGTGGCTCATGGTCAGGTTGATGCGGCCCATGTTGTCGACCTCGATCACCTTGACCGTTACCACGTCGCCAAGCTTGACCACATCTTCGACTGTGGCAACTCTTCGCTCGGCCAGTTGAGAAATGTGGACCAGGCCGTCTTTACCGCCCGGCAGTTCCACGAACGCGCCAAACGGCATGATCCTGACCACTTCACCCTTAAAGACATCCCCTTCTCTCGGTTCAAAGGTCAGTTCATCGATCTTGGCTTTAGCTTTTTTGGCCGCATCGGCGTCGGCGGTTGTGATGAGAACGGTGCCGTCGTCTTCGATGTCGATCTGGACGCCCGTTTCTTCGATAATACTGCGGATCATCTTGCCGCCCGGCCCGATCACCGCTCCGATCTTTTCCGTGTCGATCTTAAAGCTGATGACCCGCGGCGCGTAAGGCGACAGCTCGGCCTTCGGCTGGGCGATGACCGCCTGCATTTTATCCAAAATGA
>JAQUOB010000202.1 GCA_028717325.1 Candidatus Margulisiibacteriota bacterium | reverse complement strand
TGACCGGCTAGCTCATCAGGTAGAGCACTTGCCTTTTAAGCAAGTGGTGCTGGGTTCGAGTCCCAGGCCGGTCAGTTGATGGCGCGGTAGCTCAGCTGGTAGAGCGCTGCCCTGAAAAGGCAGGCGTCGCCGGTTCAACTCCGGCCTGCGCCATTTTCTTTTACTTTCGAGCTTGGAAAATTGGTTTTAGAAAGGAGAACGGAAATGACCCCATCGTTATCGCAGGTGCTGACGCAGGGCGACGCGGCCGCGGCCGCGATCCATCCGGTTTACTTGCTGGCCGGCCTGGCTTTCTTTTTTCTGGCCGCTTTTTCGGCGGTCAAGGGGATCGTGGTTTACCGGCGCAGCCGCCTGGTGCCGATGGCGCTCTCTAACGTGCCTTCGCTCTCCGAGATCGAGGAGCGCGAAAAGATCGAAAAGTTCGCCTTCATGACCGACGAATTGAAGAGCGAAAAAGAGAAGTTGGCCGCTCAAAACTCCGAACTGCAGGGCAAGATACAGGAATTGAACGATTCTTTACATAATATAAAGAAGACCCGCGACGTCTTGGAAAGAAGCAATGTCGCGCTTTTGAAAGAGAGCGATAAGCTGAAGGCGGAAAAAGAGGGCCTGTTGCTGCGGGCTTCCCAACAATTGTTGGGTCAGGAGCCGCTGGTCAAGGCAAAACCGCCGGTCAAGGCGAAAGCGAAAGCGAAAATAGAAATCAAAGCATCAAAAAAGAAAAAGGAGGGCCGAAGACCTGTTCGCAGAGTTTCACGAAAAGTAAAATGAAAAATCCCGTCAGGCGATCGGTGTTCCTGATTTTGATCGGCGGCTTGTGCCTGGTCTCAATGGTCAAAGCGGAGTATTCTTTTTTTCTGATCGATAATTTCGAGAGCGGCAAGGCGGAAAAGTGGTATCGTTTCGGCAATGTGGCAATGGTCGTTGAACGGAATCCGTCGCTTGAGGCGGGGGTCAAGGACACGATTGCCGATTCGTGCGGCGATTATTCCCTGAAATTAACGGGCCAGGCCGACCACTGGTACGCGGGCGGGATCGGGGCCGATCTTTATGCCGACGCCAGCCCGTTCTCGCGGTTCCAGATGGATGTTTACGGCAACGGTGCCAGGGGTAAAATTAAAGTCGAGGTCTTTGACGACGACAATAAGAATTTTTCCCTGGAGCAGGACCCGACCAAGGATTGGGTGGCGACCAAGGATGACAAATGGGTGGCCGAGGTGCCGGTTTTGGGGAAAGGGTTCACGAGAGTTTCCATTCCGTTCACGGCTTTTAAGCTGGAGAACCCGGGTTCCGGCGACGGCATCTGGAATCCCGACCATAAGGACGGTTCCGGCGGCGTTTTGAAGGTCCAGTTCGTTTTGCTGACCGACCAGGCAACCGGCGAGGTTGGAGCGAATATCGATAACATCTTGCTGACGTATTAATGTTAATAATTAGAGTGGAAAGGGAGGAAGCGTAATGAGAAGAACAGCTGTCTGGGTTGCGTTGATCTTTATTTTGGCAGGTTGTGTCTATGCGATCGACGGAGAGTTCAATCAGGATAATTTAAGTCTGAAAGCAGGACCAACGGAACCCGGAGAAAAGCTGTCGCTGCCCTGGATCGAGTCGTTCGTCTATCCCAAACAGGTTAGGGAGGAGCGGATAATTTCTCTCGGCGTCAGGACGGCTTCAAAAATCAAAGAGGTCAGCGCTGCCTTTGATTTCGACAAAGAGCAAGTCAAACTGACAAGCAGCGACGGCCTGTCCTGGAGCGGCACCGCCAAGATCCCGGCCGGCGCTCCCGTCGGCGCTCATATCGTGCGCTATTACATCGCCGACCGCCGGGGCAGCATCCAGAGGACGGTTGAGTTTTTTATCGAACTGCCGGCGCCGGCCGGAGCCGTATCGTCGGTTTCGCGCGGCGAGGTGGCTCAAGGTTCGGGCTGGCCGCTGACGGTCATCTCAAGCTGCGTCGCTTATTCCAATAACGCGGTCCGCAATCTACGAGCCGGGCAAGTTCTTGTCAGTCTGTCCAAAATGCCGTGGTACAAGGTGATGTTCGAGGACGGCAAAGAGGGCTGGGTGCCGGCCAGCTACGTCAAGGAACCGACCGACGATTATTATTTGCAGGGCTACGGATCTTATAAGATCAAGGACTATCCGTCCGCGGTCAGATTTTACCAGAAAGCCCTCGCCGTCGATCCGAAACTTGTTAAGGGGTATCTGTGGCTGGCCAAGAGCTACCTGGCGCAGGGCGAGCTCGATCTGGCTTCGGAGGCGGTCCGCCAGGCGCTGCGGCTCGATGACCGCGACCTCGAAAGCCGCGTGGTGGCCGACACCCTGGCGCAAAAATTGTACCTCGGCGCGCACGCCAAACTGCGCGAAGGCCGCCTGTATGAAGCGGTAGCCGGCTTCCGCAAGACGCTGGAACTGAAACCGAATTCCCTGACCGCCTGGCTGGAGATCGGCCAGGGTTATCAGCGCCTGGGCTTTGAAGCGGAAGCCCGCGACGCCTGGAGAGAGGCGCTGAAGATCGACCCCGAAAATAAAACGATCCGGGCCCTGCTTGGTTCGGAAATGGCCGTGGCGGCCGCTGACCGGCCGGCCAGGACGGCGCTGGCGGAAACGAAGCCGGCCGGCGGCATAAAAAACAACGTCGCGCCCATGGTGGCCGACGATTCGCTCCAGATATTGAAAAAAGAGAAGACCAGCAAGGGGACCCGGATCGAGGCCGCGATCAAGTCGGTAGTCGCCCTGACCAAGTCGCTGGGCACGCCGATCGCCGAAAAGGGCTGGCAGATCAAGAAACAGGGAGAAAAATTCCTGGTCAGCTATCTCTGCGAGCAGAGCGGCGGGGCGCTGGAATCTTTTGATTGGCTGGTTGACGT
>JAQUOB010000201.1 GCA_028717325.1 Candidatus Margulisiibacteriota bacterium | reverse complement strand
AATTAAATAAGTGGCGCGTCTTCCGGGTCCGCCGTTAGGTCCGGGTCAAGACGCCATTATGACGGATGCGTAATCTTTCTTTTCCGGTTGGGAGGTTACAAAGTAAAAGACATCGGATAGTCCGGGAGACACCCCGTTTCAGGTCAAGCCCCGGATGAACAAAAAATTGAAGCTACGCTCGTAGCGGCTTTCGCGATCGCCTTTCCGGACAGGGGTTCGACTCCCCTCTGCTCCACCATTCCTTTGTCCCACCTACTTCCTATCCAGCTCCCCCCAACAACCTTTATCTTCTTTCTTAAACTATTTTACACGAATAGTGAAATTATTGAATAAAGCCGCGGATAAACTGCCGGGAGACTTTGCTTAAATGACTACCACTAATGTTAAAGCGATAATTATGGCAGCCGGTCCCGGACGCCGAATGGGAAGGATCACTTCCTTTGGGACAGATATGCATTCGGGCAATACCCCAAAACCCGCCTTGCCCGTTGTGAACCGCCCGAATATCAGCCGGATTATCGACCAAATGGTCGGACGCGGGGTAACTGACTTTTGGGTCACCTCTCATCACATGGCTGGCGATATCATCCGAATCGTTGGCCATGGAGAGAGATACGGCGCCGGAATAAGAATAAGACACGTGGTTGAAGATGCTTTAGTCCATACCGCTCTCGCCACCAAACAGATCGCCGACAACTTTGGCGAGGACGAACCTTTTTGGGTATTAAGCGGGGATATTTCCAGCCCGCTGACCAATTTTGGCGCCTTCTTTACGAATTTCCAAAATGCGCAAAAAACTAATCCTCTTATCGCAGGGTGCGTCGGCTTTGCCTTAAGGCCTGCTCGCCAGATCGTCAACCGCTATACAACCGCGATCATCAATCGCGACAATCTGGTGGAAGAGTTCAGGGAGCCGCCGACGTCCGAAGCTGAAGCACTAAGCATATTTCGCGAAATTCAAAACGAGACCATCAGCCGGGTAAGCGATCAATTAGGTCAGCCGGTTTTACCGATCAATAGCTCAACCTATCTCATGACCCGCCGGATATTTCAACTTGTGGCAGAACCTGACACGAACCCTTCTGTTCTTTATGATTTTGGCCGGTACATTTTCCCCAACGCCCCGGCTTGTTCGATCTCGGCCTATTTCATCCCCGAAAATGTATCGGGTGATAGATTGGAGGAGAGCTGGACCGATATCGGTTTCCCGGAAGATCTCTGGCGCGCCAACTTTAGATTGATCAGATACGCACCCTATCTTATTCAGGGGAAATACGCGCCTGAAAAACGCTCTTGGATCGGCAGCGGCTGCAAGATCCGCGGTCAAGTTGAGGATTCAGTTATAGGAAACAACGTTTTCATTGGCCCGGGGATTCATGTTAAAGATTGTATCATCGGCCCGGGCTCTACCCTTGAGGGACTGCGCCTCCTGAAGGGCTCCGTGGTCCTGCCGTATACATATGTCAACACTCGCCGGTATGCGAGAAGAGTGGAGGAAATAACTTACAGTCTTTTGATCTCCAGAAGCACGGGCGGCACTTTTATAGATCAGCATTCAACCGGCACAAGAAAGATCGAAGGTCGATTGGCGGTTCCTGATATCGACGGACAAATAAAATTAGACGACCTGATTTTGTCTGCCGATGATCTAAAAATTTTGGCTTGAAATTATTCAATATTCCGGCCGATGATTATATAGCGATACAATGGCTAATGTTTGATCCAAGTAAAGAGAGGCACAATAAAAATGTCAACAAGTTATATTAAAGCCCACCAAGCGATCGAGCGAGGAATGGCCCGCACCGCGATTCTGGCCGGCGGGTTTGGTCAGCGACTTGATACCATCGCCGATCCGGATCGCAACAAATGGGCCATAGCCAAACCTGCTTGCCCTGTAGGGAATCTTAGGATGATCGAATTTAACATGCGTGCCCTTAGAAGGGCTAATCTCACGGATTTTCATCTGATGCTTTGCCACCTACCTCACACTATCCGCCAGGTGGTTGGCGACGGGAAAATTTACGGGTCAAATGTCACAATCCATGAATCCAGAGAAGTTATCACCGATCCTCTGGATACCGCCAGCGTAGTGGGAAAACTGGTTCATCACAACGATTGGGCAAGAAATCCCAATGATGTAATTATTGTCCCCAGCGCCGACATCATCCATAATATCGATATAGCAGCTGCACTGGATACTCATCTCTATAATCGGGAAAAGCACGGCGCGGTTGCCACCATCGTGGTTAACCGCGTTCCTTGGGGTTCTGTTGAGCGCTTCGGGACGGTACGACTTGAGGGGATGCCGGAACGCACTAATTTCAATAGTGAGCCTGAATTTGAAGATGCGGTCGGAGCGTGGCTAACTGACAATGCAGCCGCCAGCGCAAAGATACAAGAATTTAAAGAAAAAATGGCGCGCAGTGCCGCACTCAGCAATCTAAACAACTCTTCCTTATATATTTTCAACGCGTCACTTTTCAACGTTCTTATTCCGATGTTCACCAAAGACAAGAAGGGCTTGCCGCTGATCCCGGAAAGTCATCAATCGGGCGGGCCTTCTCCCTTTTCCGACTGGGGCAGTCACATTTTTAAGTGGCTGACCGAGAAGGCACAATCCGATAATTATCCTGTTTTCGCCTATATTATGCCGCAGAGCGGATACTGGCGTGATGCCGGCCTCGGTGAAGAGCTTAGACAGGCAAACATGGATGTTTTGGATGGAGTGATCGATTCCGGTCTGAAAGAGGCCGAAGGCAGCCTTTGGTTTAGAACTGGAAATGAGAGCTGGCATGGGAAAAATGTATTTATCCATCCCAATGCGCACGTTAGAAATTCACTAATTGGCGATAATGTTTCTATCAGCGAGAACAC
>JAQUOB010000200.1 GCA_028717325.1 Candidatus Margulisiibacteriota bacterium | reverse complement strand
CGCTTGATGCGGGCCGGATCGGTCACCATCACGCCGACCTTTTTACGGATGGTCTCCGGCGGATCGGCGATGGCGATCGTGTTCTGGTAGGACTTGCTCATCTTGCGGCCGTCGGTGCCCGGCAGGACGGGAAAGCGCGTCAGCGCGGCCTTCGGCTCAGGAAAGATCTCCTTATAAAGAAAATTGAAGCGGCGGGCGATCTCGCGCGTCAATTCCAGATGCGGCAGCTGGTCTTCGCCGACCGGCACGAAGTCCGCCTTATAAATAAGGATATCGGCGGCCTGCAGGACCGGATAGCCGAGAAAACCGTAGGTGCCGAGGTCTTTTTCTTTCAGCTCCTCGATCTTGCTTTTATAGGTCGGGACGCGCTCCAGCCAGGAAAGCGGCGTGATCATGGAAAAAAGCAAGTGCAGTTCGGCGTGCTCGGGCACGTCCGATTGCTTGAAGATGACGGCTTTTTCGGGCGCGATGCCGGCGGATAACAGGTCGATCGCCACCTGTTTTATGTTTTCTTTGAGCTCCTTCGTTTCAGCGTAAGCGGTCGTCAGCGCGTGGTAATCGGCAATAAAAAAGAAACAATCGTGGTTCTTTTGAAGTTCGACCCAGTTCTCCACCGCGCCGATCAGGTTGCCCAGGTGCAGTCGGCCTGTTGGTTGGATCCCGGATAAAACTCTTTTTTTATTCATTATTTTCGAATTTCGGATTTCGAATTTCGATTTTTATTATAGCATGTCCGGCTTGACGTTTAAATAACGGAGCGTGGCCTCGACCGCTCGCTTGAAGACCGGCCCGCAGACGCTTTCTCCCCAGATGTTCCCCTTGGGATCGTCGACGATCACCAGCGCGATGATCTCGGGATTATCGAGGGGGGCCAGGCCGATAAACGAGGCGATGTAATGGCCTTTCAGGTAGCCGCGGCCGCCGGGGGCGCTTTTTTGGGCCGTGCCGGTCTTGCCGCCGACGGCGAACCATTTCATCTGGGCCCGTTTGCCGGAGCCGTAAAGACAGACATTATGCATCAGCGTTTTCATCTGCGCGGCGGTCTGCTCCGAGACCGCCCGCCCCCTGATTTCGGTTTCATTGACCTTGACGAATTTGCCGTCGCCGCTCTCGATCTTCTTGACCAGATAAGGGGCGACCATTTTGCCGCGATTGGCAAAAGCGGAAACCGCCGAGATAAGCTGCATGGGCGTCACCGCGATGCTCTGGCCGAAAGTTATCATGGCGATGTCCGGCTTGTACCATCTCTGCCAGGAGCGCACGATGCCCGATGATTCACCGTCAAGGCCAAAGCCGGTTGTCTCGCCAAAACCGAACTTCTTTATGCGATCGTAAAATTTTTCGGGTCCGAGCTTGATGCCGACCTGGGCCGCGCCGGTATTGATCGACTGCTCCAGCATGAATGAAACCGAGATGTCCGGCCCGGGCCAGGCGATCTTGTGGGAATTTTCGATGACCTTGCCGCCGATCTCGAGCCGATCGAGCGCCTTCAACCTGGAATCGGGAGTGACCACCTTGTCCTCCAGCCCGGCCGCCGCCGTGATCAGCTTGAAAGTCGAACCCGGCTCGTACGGATCGAGGAATCTCGGATGCCAGAGACGGCGGTCGAACTTGACGTATTCATTGGGATCAAAATCCGGCTTGCTGGCCAGCGCGAGGATCTCGCCGGTCTTTGAGTCCATGATCATCAACTGGCCGGAGCTGGCCGACGAGGCCCTGACCTGCTCTTCTATTTCCTTCTCCGCGATATACTGGATGTTCTTATCGATCGTCAGCGTCACGTTCATGCCGTCTTCGCTGGGATCGATCTCGCGGACCGCGCCGTAAAGCTCCCGGCCCTCCGGGTCGCCTTCGGTCACGACCCGGCCGGTCTTGCCTTTCAGGTATTTATCGAACGCGATCTCGACCCCGGACAGCCCCTGGTTGTCGGCACCGACAAAGCCGATCACCTGTGCAGCGGTCCGGCCTTTGGGATAGATGCGTTTTTTTTCCTTCAACATAATATAATTCTTGGGGTCCTCTGCCTTCAGCTTGTCCGCCTCGCCGCGCGGCAGTTTGCGCGCCAGCCAGGCAAACCCCTTGGCCTGGGTGAAGACCGAAAAGGTGTCGATCGAAGTGGCGAGTATCTCGCCGTTGCGGTCAAGGATGTCGCCGCGGTTGGCCGACAGGTTGATGATGCGCGTCCTTTGCTCGGAAGATCGCTCTTGAAAAAAACCGTGCTGAACGATCTGCAAAATAAAGAGGCGGACCACGATCGCCAAAAAGAACAGCAGAAAAAGCACAAACAGCGCGCGGATCCGGCGATTCGTCTTCATTAATTCCTGCTGGCCGCCGGCTGGCAGAGATCGATCATTAAAAGTTCGAGCGCCGCCGCCTGCTGCTCGCCGGTTTTCAATTTCTGGCCGGCCAGGAGGAGAAGCGACAGGTCATTTTTCAGTTCAGCCAGAGTGAAGCGGCCGAGGCCGGCGGAGCATTTTCTGACGTAATAGGGACTGCCCCCGACCAGCCGCGCGACCCGGTTCGGATCGGACTCCCGGCCCGAGAGCGACTTGATCTGGAGCATCAGGCGGTACTGCGAGGCCATGAGGGCCAACAGGGAAAAAACGTCTTCCCTGTTCCTTAAAAGCGCCTGGAACAAGATCAAAGCTTTTTTCAGGTTTTTTTCGCGCAGGGCATCCATCAATGAGAAAGCGCTGGTTTCTCCCGCCGCGGCCAGTACCAGCACGTCCGCCTCCCCGATCGCCGGCCTCTCGCCGACAAAAGTGGCGATCTTTTCTATTTCGCCGGCCAAAAGGCGCAGGTTGCTGCCGGTAATCTCCTGCAGGACGCGCGCCGCCTCGGGCGAAATTTTCTTCCCCTGCTTTTGCGCGCGCTCCCCGATCCAGGCCAG
>JAQUOB010000199.1 GCA_028717325.1 Candidatus Margulisiibacteriota bacterium | reverse complement strand
ACGCGGCTTCATCCACTGACGGTCAACATCCCGAAGCCGATGATCCCGGTCGCCAACCAGCCGCTGATGGAATATGTCATCTATCTTTTGCGCAAGCATAAGATCAAGGACGTTACGGCCCTCCTGTACCACCAGCCGGAGACGATCAAGAATTATTTCGGCGACGGCGGCAAATTCGGCGTCAATATCTCTTACGTCGAAGCGAAAGAGGATTACGGCACGGCCGGCGCCGTCCGCTTCGCCGCCCAGAACTTTAAAGAACCGTTCCTCGTCATCAGCGCCGACCTGATCACCGATTTTGACCTGGAAGCGGCCGTCAAGTTCCATAACGAAAAGAAAGCCATGGCCACGCTGGT
Organism: Candidatus Margulisiibacteriota bacterium; assembly: GCA_028717325.1. Lineage (GTDB taxonomy): Bacteria > Margulisbacteria > WOR-1 > O2-12-FULL-45-9 > XYB2-FULL-48-7 > JAQUOB01. The sequence goes on along the minus strand of JAQUOB010000199.1, from coordinate 2,536 downwards.
CTTGACCCGCGTCGCCAACCCCCTGCAGTACGGGATAGTGATCACGGGCAAAGACGGGCGGATCAAACACTTTCTGGAAAAGCCCTCCTGGAGCGAGGTCTTCTCCGACACCGTCAACTGCGGCATCTACGTGCTCGATCCGTCGGTCTTCGAATATATACCTTCCGGGCGGCCGGTCGACTTCAGCCAGGACCTTTTTCCCCAACTCCTCGCCGAAGCCAAACCGATCTACGGTTTTGTCGCCGAAGGTCTGTGGAAAGACATCGGCAACCTGGTCGAGTACGGCCGGGTCCATAGCGAGATCGCTGGAGGCCGCGAGTTCCAGATCGCCAAAGAGGCGACCATTTCCCCCTCGGCCCGCAAGAGCGGCGTGGTCATCGTCGGGGAGAAGACGGTGATCGGCGACGACGTCGTCCTCGAGGACGTTTCGATCGGCCGCAAATGCCATATCAGCCGCGGGGCCCAGCTTCACCAGTGCGTCATCTGGGACAACGTGGCGGTCGGCGCCGACGCGCGGCTCGACCGGACCATCGTGGCCCGCGATACAACGATTGGCGACCGGGCGGTTTGCGAAGAAGGGGTCGTGATCGGCGAAGAGTGCAATATCGGTGCCGACGCCGACATCAAGCCCTACGTCAAGGTCTGGCCGAACCGGGTGATCGAGGAGGGGGCGGTCGTTTCGCGCTCGATGGTCTGGCGCGAGCGCTGGGCCAAGAATATTTTCGGCCCCTACGGCGTGACCGGCCTCTGCAACGTGGAGATGACCCCGGAGTTCGCCGCCACGCTGGGTGCGGCTTACGGCTCGTTCCTCGGTAAAGGCAGCCGCATCTCCGCTTCGCGCGACTCGCACAAATCTTCGCGCATGATCTACCGCGCTCTTCTTTCAGGGGTGTTATCCGCTGGGGTCAATGTGTCGGATCTCGAGATGGTGCCGATACCGGTCAACCGCTATGAGCTCAAAGCGCTCAAGAGCCGCGGCGGCTTCCACGTGCGGAAATCGCCTTACGACCAGCAGGTCATCGACATCAAGTTCTTCGACGAGAACGGCATGGACCTGCCGTCGGTCCACGAGAAAAAGATCGAGCGGCTCTTCTTCGGCGAGGATTTCAAGCGCATGGGGATCGAGGAGGTCGGCGACCTCAATTTCCCTTTCCACCGGGTGGCCGAGTCGTACAAAGAGGGGGTCCTCAACTGCATCGATAAAGAACTGGTCAGCGCCCGCAATTTTAAAGTCGTGATCGATTACGCCTACAGCTCCGCCTCTCAGATCTTCCCGGCGATCCTAGGGGAGTTGGGCATCGAGGTGATCGCGCTCAACGCCCACATCGACGAGACCAAGATCACCAAGAGCCGGGCCATGTTCGAAAAGGCCCACTGCCAGCTGTCATCGATCGTCAAGTCGCTCGACGCCGATCTCGGCATCATGCTCGACACGGGGGCCGAAAAGATCTTTCTCTGCGACGAGAAGGGCAAGATCTTTCAGGGCGACCTGGAGCTGGCGATCATGACGATCCTCTTCTGCCGCGCGCAGAAGGGGAGCGAGATTGGCGTGCCGGTCAAGGCCAGCCGGGTGATCGACGAAGTGGCGAAAAAATACGGGGGCCGGGTTATCCGAACCAAGACCAGCATTCGCGACATGATGGAGAACTGCTACAAAGGCCGGATGAAGTTCCTGGGCGAGACGGCCGGCGGCTTCATCTTCCCGCAGTTCCAGTGCGCCTTTGACGCCATGTTCGCCTCGCTCAAACTGCTGGAGATGCTGGCCAGAGAGGACGTCAAACTCTCCGCCATCGCCGCCGAGGTGCCGCGCATCAACATGGTCAGCAAAGAGGTCTCCTGTGCCGCCGAGCAGAAGGGCAAAGTCCTGCGCACGATTGTCGATTCGATCGGCGACGATGAGGTCGACCTGACCGACGGCGTCAAGATCTTTCACGGGCACGACTGGGCGCTCATCCTGCCCGATCCGGCCCGGCCGGTCATCCATCTCTACGCCGAGGCGGAGAGCGAAAAACTGGCCCACAAGCTGATCGACAAATACGTCGAGAAGATCGATTCGATCATATGAAGATATTATTTATTTCTTCCGAAGTCGTGCCGTTCGCTAAAACGGGCGGGTTGGCGGATGTGGCCGGCTCCCTGCCCAAGGCCTTGAAAGAGATCGGTCACGATGTCCGCATCTTTATGCCGAGGTACAAGAAAGTTGACCGGACGGCCAAAACTTTGCCGGGGACCGATGTGCCGGTCTATTTTTACGAGAACGAAAAATATTTCGGCAGCCGGGAGGAGCTTTATCAAGTCAAGGGAGTCGATTATCCGGATAATCTAGAAAGGTTCTCGGCTTTCTGCCGGGCCGTCCTGCCTTTTCTGAAAGAGATCAACTGGAAGCCGGACATCATCCATTGCAACGATTGGCAGTCGGCTCTCGTCATAGCTTATCTCAAAGTCCTTTATAAAGACGATCCTTTCTTTGCGCGCACGGCCGCCGTTTATTCCATCCATAATATGGGGTATCTGGGGATGTTCCCCAAAGAGAAAC
>JAQUOB010000198.1 GCA_028717325.1 Candidatus Margulisiibacteriota bacterium | reverse complement strand
CGATCCGCAAAATGGTTGAACCCGAAATGAAACCAACAAAAAGGATCGGGTTTAGGCCTAATTAGCCGAGCTTCAGCAGCCGAACCAGCCACGATCGCTCCAGTTTGACCGCGTTATAAGGGCAGAGTTCGTGACAGCAGAAACAACTGATGCAGTTCTTCTTAATGACTTCGACTTTCTTGGCGCTTTTATCATAATCAATTGTCTTGGCCGGGCAGTTGTTGACGCAGATTAAGCATTTGACGCATTTACTCTGGTCGATCTGCGGATAGATCTTTATTTGGCTGATGATCGGATTGAAAAGTGCGAAAACAAAACCGGGCAGATGGTCGATCAGCCCCTCCAGATTGAACGACTTTTTCCAGTCGGGCTGGCGCAGTTCGCTCAAGCTTGGTCCGCTGATCTCGATCCGCGCCAGGTCCATCTCTCCGAGTTGTCTTTTAGACGCGGCTAGGGTTGTGTAGATGCGCGACGGCTCATAGCCGATCAGATAAGCACCGACCGAATCGAGCGCGACCGCGTCGGTCGACGCCATGATCAGGCCGAGCCGGCGGGGGTAGCCGTTGCTGGGGCCGGGGCCTTCCATGCCGACGACCGCGTCCATGATGTTGAGCGCCGGCTTGGCTATTTGAAAAACGTCGACGATCGATTCGGCAAAGTCGCGCGGCCGGGGCGAACTGGTGTGAAAACTGGCTTTGTTAAAGCCGGGCACGACGCCGAACATATTCTTGATCGCCCCGGTGTAGAGAGTCAGCCCGTGGGTCTTGAGCTTGGGCAGATTGATGATCACATCCGCCTCGAGCGCGATCTTCGCGATGCGCAAAAGCGACAGGCGAGGGTTATTACTGGGACTTTTGACTTCGACGACACCGTCCTGCTGAAAATAGATCAGCTGGCCGCCCGCGGCTTCCGTCGCTTGCTTGATGCCGGTTTCTTCCATGGTTTTGGGGACGTTGGAGTGCGCGTTGCCCGGGCTGTCGCCAACCAGGGCGATGCCGCCGGCTTTGATCACCGCTTTAACGACCGCGGCGATGATCGCAGGGTGGGTGGTGACCGCGTCGTCCGGGGATTTGCCGAGCAGAGCGTTGGGTTTTATTAAAACTTTTTGGCCGGGTTTGACGAAGCGCGCCATGCCGCCGAGATTTTCCAAGCTTTGGCGGATAGCTTCGTCAACGAGGGTTTGGTCGTAATTATTGCATTTAACGAGAGAGAGTTTAGTAGCCAAGTCTTTTGACGACTTCGTCCAGTTTGCAGGGGATAAAGGTTGGTTTGGAACCGAACATAATGGCGTTATCGGGATCTTTGAGGCCGTGTCCGGTTAAAACGCAAACGACAACGGATCCTTCGGGGACTTCTCCCGATTTAACCTTTTTGATCACACCGGCGATCGAAGCGGCCGAGGCCGGCTCGCAGAAAACGCCTTCTTTTTGGGCGACCATTTTATAAGCGTCAACGATCTCTTCATCGGTCACGATCGAGATCGAGCCGCCCGAGTCCTCGGCGGCCGCTTCGGCGCTCTTCCAGCTGGCGGGATTACCGATGCGGATGGCGGTGGCCAGCGTTTCCGGGTTATCGATCTTGTGGCCGCGCACGATCGGGGCGGCCCCTTCGGCCTGGAAGCCGATCATCTTCGGCAGGGTGGAGACCTTGTTGGCGCCGAAATATTCTTTGTAACCCTTCCAGTAAGCGGTGATATTGCCGGCGTTGCCGACGGGAATGGAGTGATAGTCGGGCACGGCGTTCAACTGGTCGCAGATCTCAAAGGCGCCGGTCTTCTGGCCTTCGATGCGGAAAGGATTGATCGAGTTGACGATCTCGACCGGGTATTTATCGCCCAGTTCGCGGACGAGATCGAGCGCCTGGTCAAAATTGCCGTCGACCTCAAAAACTTTGGCCCCGTGCATGATCGCCTGCGAGAGTTTACCGAGCGCGATCTTGCCTTTGGGGATGATGACGATGCAGTCCATGCCGGCCCGCGCGGCGTAGGCGGCGGCCGAAGCGGAGGTATTGCCGGTCGAAGCGCAAACGACCGCCTTGCAATTTTCTTCCTTGGCTTTGCTGATCGCCAGCGTCATGCCGCGGTCCTTGAACGAGCCGGTTGGGTTCATCCCTTCGTATTTTAAATAGAGCTGACAGCCGGTCAGGTTGGAGAGATAGTCGGCTTTGATCAGGGGGGTGTTGCCTTCGCCGAAAGTTATGATCGGAGTTTCATCCGTTACCGGCAGGAATTCGCGATATTCCTCAATAATGCCTCGCCACATATTTTTCTCCTATAAAGTGATCTTGACGTCTTTGGGGATCGGGATCGTGCCCGCAGCCCTGATCGGCGTGCTGACCGTCAAGCCGAGCAAGCCGGCGTTGACCTCGCCTTCGATCCGGTAGTCGAAAGTGTTGATCCCTTTTGACAGCCGGTCAAGCAGTGAGACGACCGAGCCGAAGAGCTGGTCGTAGCGGACAAAAGCCAATATCGTGACGCGGGACTTAGCGGAAGCCGCCAGGCTAAAGCCCTCGCGGCTGGCCGAAGCCAGTTCCTTTTCATTAATGTATATTTTGTACGAATAATTGGTTACATTCAAGGGGATAGGGTTGGGATTGAAGACCTCGAAATTGAAATTAACTTCCAAACCGTCGGCCATCAGCCGGCCGAGGGTGTAATTGAGATATTTGACTTCGGGCGGCGAGGGCTGGACGCATGAGGTCAGAACGAGGGCGAGGGACAGCAAAAAAAACAGCGCGACTATTCTTCTTTTCATGATTTTGTATTATAACACGAGCGTGTTATAATTTCGATAATGTTAAAGCGCACGCACAATTGCGGCGAGGTCCGGGCCGCCGCAGTCGATTCGACCGTTATTCTCAATGGCTGGGTCCACCGGCGCCGGGACCACGGCGGGCTCATTTTTATCGACCTGCG
>JAQUOB010000197.1 GCA_028717325.1 Candidatus Margulisiibacteriota bacterium | reverse complement strand
CGATCACGGCGATCGGCAATCGGTTCGTGCGCGCGAACCGCAGCGCCTCCCGAAGATCGGCGATCGTCTTCGGCAAGCAGAAATATTCCGCCGGCCCGCCGATCCGGAAGGACGTATGTTTTTTCAACAGCTCATTGCGTAATATTTTCATGGGAAAGTACGGCCCTCACCCCCGACAAGCAAAGACTTCACACCCCCTCTCCCAAGGGGAGAGGGGGTATTAATGTATGATGTCTCTAATGCAAGCTTAATTCTATCAAATAAAATATTCTCGTTTTTTTCGAACTCTTCATTACTAATTCTAACAACTTTGATGTCCTCTGCTTCAATTTCGCGCTGCCTTAGCTCATCATAGTCCTTATTCATCTTCTTTTCATGAATACCGCCATCGATTTCAATCGCCAGCCTTTGCTCATGACAATAAAAATCGGCCACAAATCCTTCAATGACATGCTGTCTTCGAAATTTAAGCCCCAAGAGTTGATTATTCCGCAATAGTTCCCAAACTCTCTCTTCGGTCGGAGTTTGACCCTGCCTCAGTTGTCTGGCAAAATCTCGTTTAATATGTTTCATACGCATAAATAAATTCTTTGTTTCCCTACCCCTCTCCCTCTGGGAGAGGGGTGCCAATTTTTTACGTCAGCGGGGTGAGGGCTGTTTACTACCCCTTCATCTTCAACCTGGCCAGTATCTCTTTCCCCACGGTATAAATATCGCCCGCCCCCAGGATCAGGATCATATCGCCTGCTTTCAATTCGTTGACCAGCTGTTCGGCGATCTGTTCTTTTTTCGGGACGTAGGCAGTTTTGGCCGGATCAAGCAGATCGGCAATGGTTTTGCCGGTAATGCCCGGAATGGGATTTTCCGACGCGGCATAAATATCGGTGATAATGATCTTGTCGGCGTTGTCAAAAGCGTCCGCGAACTTGTCCTTGAGGATCATCGTCCGGGTAAAACGGTGCGGCTGAAAAATGCAAATGATCCGGCGGAGCGGCCAGCCCGAGCGGGCCGCTTTTAAAGTCGCCCGGATCTCCGTCGGATGATGGGCGTAGTCGTCGATTATTAGCACGCCGTCCTGCTCGCCCACGGTGGAAAAGCGGCGCCGGGCCCCGACAAACGTCCGCAGGGCGGAGGCGACCGAATTGAAATCGAGGCCAAACTCAAAACTGACGGCAAAAACCGCCAGACTGTTCAAAATATTCTGCCAGCCGGGGACGGAAAGCTCGACCACCCCGATCTCTTTTTTCCCTCTCGACAGAGTAAAGCGCGAACTGTAGTTCTCGAAGCTCATGTCCTTCGCGCTGTATTCCATGGCCGGGTCGAGGCCGTAAGTGATGAACTTTTGTTTTCTCCTCTCCATCAACTTTTTATTGTTGGGATCGGTCCCGTCCATAATGATCAGGCCGTCGCGCGACAGGCAGTCCATGAACCGTTCGAAGGTCGCGGTCAATTCTTCCATACTGCCAAAATGCTCCATATGGTCGGCCTCGATGTTGGTGATCACTTCGATCGTCGGAGCATAACAAAGGAAGGAGCTGTCCGACTCATCGGCCTCGGCCACGATGTAGGTCCCGTCGCCCCGCCGGGCGTTGCCTTCGGCATAGTCCATATCACAGCCGATCAGATAGGTCGGATTGAGCCCGGCCGCTTCGAGCACTCTGGCGGTCATAGCGGTCGTCGTGGTCTTGCCGTGGGTGCCGGCCACGGCGACCCGGTTCCTGGAACGGGACATGATCCAGGCCAGCACCTCGGCCCTTTTAACGATCCTGATCCCTTTGGCCTCGGCTTCTTTAAGCTCCGGGTTGTCCGGCCTGACCGCGGAAGAATAGATCAGGATATCGGCGTCACGGATCTGGGAACTTTCGTGCCCGATGTAAATTTTGACCCCCAGGTCCTTCAGGCGGATCGTGTTGACCCCTTCCTTCTGGTCGGAGCCGCTAACCTTAAAGCCCATCTCCAGGAGGACTTTAGCGATGCCGGACATGCCGCAGCCGCCGATCCCCACCAGATGCACGTTTTTCATTCTTTCCAGATCAAGTTCCATTTTTATCTTTTTTCCGCCCGGAGGATCAGGTCGACGATCTTTTCGGCTGCCTGAGGGCAGCCCAGTTTTTTCGACGCCCGGCCCATTTCAGCCAGGTCAAGCTTCGCGCCTGAAACAAGCGCTATAAATTTCTCGGGGGTAAACTCATCATTCATGACGGTTATGCCCGCGCCGGCTGCTTCGACCAGAGAGGCGTTGAGGTCCTGATGGCCTTCGGCCGAATAGGGGAACGGGACAAGGATCATCGGCAGTCCCCGGGCGGCAAATTCAGCGATCGCGGTCGCACCCGCCCGGCTGACGACCAGGTCGGCCGCCGCCAAAACCGCCGACATATCATGCAGGTATTCAACCGCCTGATAGCCGTCCCGCCTGATATCACTAAATCGCGGCCAGTCGCGCCGGCCGACAATGTGCAATATGCGCATCTCCCCGCGTTCCGCGTTCCAAGCTCGATTCTCCACTGTCTGCTTGATCGTTTCATTGATGCTTCTCGCTCCCTGACTGCCGCCCATGATCAGGATCACCCGGCTACCGGAAGCATACCCCAGCTCACGCCTCGAATTTTCCCTGTCGGCGTCGAGTATCCGGCGCCGCACCGGGTTGCCCGTCACAATGCCGTCGAGATATTTTTTTGAGCCCTCAAACGAGAGAAAAACATTTTTGGCCAGACGGCCGTAAAGCCGGTTGGTAAAGCCGGGCAGAACATTTTGTTCCTGAATAAAGATCGGGATTCCGAGCACTCTGGCCGCCAGAACAACGGGCAGGCTGGCGTAGCCGCCGGTCGAGACCAAAGCGTCGGGAGAAAACTTTTTCAGAATGGCCAGGGCCTGGAAAAAACCGATCAGGGAAACAAAGGGAGCCGAGATCAGATCG
>JAQUOB010000196.1 GCA_028717325.1 Candidatus Margulisiibacteriota bacterium | reverse complement strand
TCGGGGCGCTCGCCGGCTATTACGGGGGAGCGGCGGATGCCGTCATCATGCGTTTTGTCGATGTGATGCTGGCGTTCCCCTCGATCTTCCTTATCCTCGCGATCCAGGCGATGCTGACGCCCAACATTTATAATGTAATGGTGGTGATCGGCTTGACCTCCTGGATGGGAGCGGCGCGGCTGGTGAGGGGCGAATTCCTGCGCATCAGGGAGCTGCAGTACGTCGAAGCGGCCAGAGCGATCGGCTGCTCCGATCTGCGCATTATCTTCCGCCACATTTTACCCAATGCCCAGGCGCCCATCATCGTGGCCGGCACGCTGGGGATGGCTGGGGCGATCCTGACCGAGTCAGCGCTCTCGTTCCTCGGCCTGGGGGTCCAGCCGCCGATGGCCTCGTGGGGCAACATGCTGATGGATTCGCAGGCCTATATGTTCGACGCGCCGTGGCTGGCGATCATCCCCGGCCTGCTGATCCTTGTGACCGTACTTTCACTCTATTTTGTCGGCGAGGGCTTGAGGGAGCAGTTCAATGTTAGAAGTTAAAAACCTATCGGTCAGTTATTTTAGCGACGACCAGGTCATTAAAGCCGTCGACGCTGTCAGTTTTAAGGTTGAGACAGGGTCGATACTGGGGATCGTAGGCGAATCCGGCTCGGGCAAATCGACGATTGCGCAGGCGATCATGAGGTTGATAGCGCCACCGGGCAAGATCACCGGCGGCGAAATAATTTTTGACGGACAAGACTTGTTAGAACTGGCCGAAAAAGAGATGATCGGCGTCCGCGGCGCCCGGATCTCGATGATCTTTCAGGACCCTTTTACCTCGCTCAACCCGGTCATAACCCTCGGCGAACAGATCGCCGAAGCGATCAGGCTGCATCAAGGGTTGAACAACCAGGATGCCTGGGCGGCCGCGGTCAGAATGCTGGAGGCGGTGCATATCAAGCAGGCGGCCAAAAGAGCGCGTGATTATCCTCATCAATTTTCCGGCGGCATGCGGCAGAGGGCGATGATCGCCATGGCGCTGTCGTGCCGGCCGGAGATACTGATCGCCGACGAGCCGACGACGGCCCTTGACGCCACCATCCAGGCGGAGATCATCCGGCTGCTCAAAGAAGTCCAGGCGGAATTTAATCTCTCGGTCATTTATATTACCCACAACTTTGGGATCATCAAGGCCTTTTGTCGCGATGTGATAGTGATCGAAAAGGGCAGGGTGGCGGAGGCAGGGCCGGTCGATCAACTGCTGACCAGGCCACAATCGCCTTATACGCAAAGATTGCTGAACGCGTTGAAGATACTTAGCGAGCGAAACCATGGGTGAATTGATCAAAATTGAAAAGCTGGTCAAGCGGTTCGGCGAAATAAAAGCTCTGGACGGGGTCGACCTGGCGATCCGGCGCGGCGAAACGCTTGGGTTGGTGGGCGAATCCGGTTCGGGCAAATCGACGCTGGCGCGTCTGCTCCTGGGGCTGATCAAACCGACGTCGGGCTCGATCGTCTATCGGGGCAGTGCTGACACTCGCCGGGCCTGCCAAATCGTTTTCCAGGACCCGCAAACCTCGCTTAATCCGCGGATCAGGGTAGGGGAAGCGATCGGTGAGCCGATCTTGATCCATAAAATAATGCCGAAAAACCAGATCAACGTCAGGGTCGGCGAACTGCTGCAACTTGTCAGGTTGCCCGCCGCTTATGCTGCCCGTTATCCGCACGAGCTGTCGGGCGGCGAAAGGCAAAGGGTGGGGATCGCCCGGGCGCTGGCTTCTAACCCGGAGTTTTTAGTGCTGGATGAGCCGGTCTCGTCGCTCGACGTTTCGGTGCAGGTCGAAATTTTGCAGTTGTTGAAAGAGCTTAAAAGCCGGATCGACCTGACGTACCTCTTTATTGCCCACGACCTGTCGGTGATCGGCTACCTGAGCGACCGGATCGCGGTGCTGAAAGAGGGGCGGATCATTGAGCTGGACGGCGCGGCCAAAGTGCTCGACAACCCCCGGGAGGAGTATACCCGAAATCTGTTAGCCGCCTCTTTCCGCCTTTGACCATAAAGCCTTGTCAGCCGCGGGTTCTGCGTGATAAAATTATTACGAAGGTCAGGTGAGAGAATTATGTTAAAAGAATTCCGATGCAGCTTCTGCAACCGTTTGCTGGCGAAAGTGGGAGAAAACAGCAAAGTCGAGATCAAATGCCCCAAGTGCAAAGCCCTCAACCTCTACCAGAATGACGCGGTCGTGATCTACGATCTTCCCGAAAACAACGTTACCAAGAAAATAATCGCCAGGAACCAATTAAAATTCGGGGCGCTGGTGGAATAACTATTTCTTCGGGTTAAAACCGGCCAAGCCGATATATTTGGCTTTGGTCCCCAATTCTTCTTCTATCCTCAAGAGCTGATTGTACTTACAGACCCTCTCGGAGCGGGCGGGAGCCCCGGTCTTGATCTGGCCGGAGTTGGTGGCGACCGCCAGGTCGGCGATAGTTGAATCTTCCGTTTCACCGCTGCGGTGGGAAGTCATATACGTGTAGCCCGCGCCCTTAGCTATTTCCATGGCCAAGAGAGTTTCGGAGAGCGTGCCGATCTGGTTCAGCTTGATCAGGATCGAATTAGCACATTTGGCCTTGATTCCTTTTTTAAGAATTTCCGGGTTGGTAACGAACAGGTCGTCACCGACAAGCTGGATCTTTTTGCCCAGCCGTTCCGTCAGCAGCTTCCAGCCGTCCCAATCCTTTTCCGACATGCCGTCTTCGATCGAAATAATAGGATATTTCTTGGCCCAATCTTCATAAAGAGCGACCATTTCTTCGGACGAGAGCGCTTTGCCTTCGCTCTTCAACTGATATTTGCCGTCCTTGAAAAATTCACTGGCGGCCGGGTCGAGCGAAATATAGACGTCTTTACCGGGCGTATAGCCGGCCTTAGTGATCGC
>JAQUOB010000195.1 GCA_028717325.1 Candidatus Margulisiibacteriota bacterium | reverse complement strand
ACGACCATGGCCGGTCTGGGCACGCGGTTATAATTGGAAGCCATAGAATAGTTGTAGGCGCCGGTCGCGGCAATGGCGACGAGGTCGCCGACTGAAGCGCGCGGCAGTTTGCCGTCTTTAATGATCAGGTCGCCCGATTCGCAGAACCGGCCAGCGATCGTTACTGTTTCTTCTCTGACCGCCTTCGGCCGGGCGGCGAGGTAGGCCTCGTATCGGGCGCCGTAGAGGATAAACCTCGGATTGTCCGACATGCCGCCGTCAACGATCAGATATTTCCTGGCGCCCCTGATCTCTCTGACCGCGCCGATCGTGTAGAGGGTCACGCCGGCTGTGCCGACGATCGAGCGTCCCGGTTCCAGGACCAGTTTGGCCTCGGTCTTGCCTTTTAAAACTGCCGCTATTTGTTTGGCGAAGTCGGCGATCACCGGAGCCGTTTCCTCTGACAGATAGGGTATTCCTAGCCCGCCGCCGATATTGATCTCCTCCGTGCCGTATTTTTGAGTTAATTCCACTAGCAGCTTGGCTTCCGCCAGGTACGGCGCGACATCAAAGATCTGCGAGCCGATATGGGCGTGAAAGCCCTTCAGGGAAACCAGCTTCGTCTGTTTGACCGTTTTAACCAGTTCATCAAGCTGATCGAGCGGCACGCCGAATTTGGAATCGGTCCGGCCCGTCTGGATAAATTCGTGGGTATGAGCTTCGATGCCCGGATTGACGCGGATCAGTATGTCGGCGCGCCGGCCGGCTTCTCTCGTCGCCTGCTCGAGATTTTTTAATTCATAAACGTTATCGACGACAAAACGCCCGACGCCGGCCGCCAGCCCTTCCCTTATCTCATTGAGCGATTTGTTGTTGCCGTGAAAATATATCTTTTTGGGGTCGGCTTTGGCCTTGATGACCGTGTAGAGCTCCCCGCCCGAAGAAACGTCAAAGCCGAGGCCTTCACCGGCAATGATTTCGGCAATGCCGACCGCGCAGAGCGCTTTGCTGGCAAAAATTATCTCTGTGTTCGGGTAACTCGCCTTGAAACAATCGACATAATCGCTGCAACGCGCCCGGATCGTGCGCTCGTCCATAACATATAAAGGGGTGCCGAACTCTTTGGCCAGATCGACCATATCACAGCCGCCGATCTCGAGGTGCCCCTTACTATTTATTCCCGCCGAATCGGGTAAATTTACCGCTTTCATAATTATTTGATTATAGCATATTTGGAATTGAAATTTTCGCTGATTTTTAACGATAATTAACCGGAATGATGTCAAGATTGAGCAATGAAATAACTTCAAAGATTGCCGGACTGAACAAGGTGGTTCTATGATCAACAGAGGCACCCCTATCGGCAAAAGCCCGGCGCTAGCGCACACACCGGCCAGACCGGTCCGGGTGATCAGACTGTCCGTTCAGCAGTTGCTGGACATCCCCGATTCCTCCTTTAAACTTGGCTCGCTAACGTTAAAAGACTGGAATACCCGTTTGATCTCTTTTTTCCACGCAACAAGGGAAGCGTCAAAAGCTGAGTTCGGTTCACGCTTTTTTAACCTGATGCAAATCTATGCGAGTAAAAAGGCCTACAAAGGCCCGCTGGAAGACCAGCTTAGAGGAACCCTGGTCCAAACATTTATCGCCAGATTCTGCGTGTCAGCGGAAAATTTTCTAAACGGCGATAAAGAAGAATCATTCTTTCTGGCCGTCGTTTTCCTGGAATTGAAACAATTATCGCTCGATCTTCATTTCAGCCCGACCACGGGGCGTTCGGCGCCGGATCTGGTCAAAGCAGCCAATGAGCATTTAAGCTCCTACGCCGAGTCCTGCAAACAACCTTATCAGATGATCGTTGTTTCCTGAAGTCTTGAGTTCTCCAATTTATTCAAGTTATAATGGCAAGATATGCGCCATAGACTTGTTTTACCCGGTCTGCTATTGCTTGCGGCGGCAGTTATAACTTCCGGATCAAACATTAAAAAAGAAACATCGGCTCAAATAGTCGGCTCTCCCCCGGCCGGCAAGATTTATCACGGTGTTTACCCGGGCGGGATGAATCAGCCCGAAAACAGTATCGTAAAAACCGATCTTGAAGTTTATCAGCAGGCGGTCGGCAAGAAAGCCGCCTGGGTCTACGTGCCGAACAACTGGTCTGTCAGCCGCAGTTTTCCGCTGGCAACCGCCGACTGGGTCAGGCAGAACGGCAGCATACCTTTTATCCGTTTGATGCTCCGCAGCAGCGAGCAAAACAACGTCGCCGAACCGACCTTTACGCTCGACCGCATCATCGGCGGTGAGTTTGACGAGGATCTGCGGGCCTGGGCCAGGTCGGCCAAAGAATTTAAAACTCCCCTGCTGGCCGAATATGGGACGGAAGTTAACGGCAAATGGTTTCCCTGGAACGGGATCTGGAACGACAAAGCGGCCGGGCCGGAAAAGTTCAAGCAGGCCTACCGTCACATCGTCCAGATCATGAGAGAAGAAAAAGCCGACAACGTACTTTGGGTCTTTCACGTCAACGATCGCGACGATCCGGCCCAGGCCTGGAACCGGTTCGAGAACTATTATCCGGGCGATGAATGGATCGATTGGCTCGGCTTAAGCGTCTACGGGCCGCAGAAAAAAACCGGCTGGAACAGAACGCCGTTCCGTAAATTGATGGATAAAGCTTATGGGCGGCTGGTTAAGCTCAACCCCGACAAACCGATAGCTTTGCTGGAATTCGGCATTACGGACAACAACTGGCGGGTCAACCAGTCAGCCTGGGCCGACAAAGCGCTTAAAGACCTGGTCAACCGCCGCTGGCCGCGGCTGATCGGGTTTGCCTGGTGGAACGAGGCCTGGCAGAACGGCAACGACCCGGCCGATATCACGAATATGAGGGTCCAGGACAACCCCGCCCTGGCCAAGGTCTTTGAAAAATGGGTGGGGAGAAACGACA
>JAQUOB010000194.1 GCA_028717325.1 Candidatus Margulisiibacteriota bacterium | reverse complement strand
AAAGACAAACAGTTGATCGAGCTCGACCTCGGCGGCATGGTGGCCGGCACCAAATACCGCGGCGAATTCGAGGCCCGCGTTAAAAAAGTCCTCGATGAGATCCTGGCCAAAAAGCGTCAGATCATCCTGTTTATTGACGAGCTCCACACGCTGGTCGGTGCCGGCGGCGCGGAAGGCGCGATCGACGCCGGCAATATGTTGAAACCCGCCCTGGCTCGCGGCGAGCTGCAGGTGATCGGCGCGACGACGGTCGACGAATATCGCAAGAACATCGAAAAAGACGCCGCCCTGGAGCGCCGGTTCCAGCCGGTCCTCATCAACGAGCCGTCGGTGGAGCTGACGATCGAAATACTCAAGGGCATCCGCTTTAAATATGAAGAACACCATCACGTTAAGATTCCCGACATCGCCCTGGTCGCCGCTGCGACTCTGTCCCATCGGTATATTTCGGACCGCTTCCTGCCGGACAAGGCGATCGATGTCATGGACGAGGCAGCCGCCAAGGTCCGCCTGAAGCTGATCTCGCCTCCGCCGGAAGTCAAAAGGGAACAGAAGGCCCTGGCCGCGTTAAAACAGGAAGAGCAGTCCTTCGCCAGCTCCAAGGAATACGAGAAAGCGGCCGCCCTGAAAGATAAGCTGGCCGCCCAGGAAAAGAAAGTTAAAGAGCTGGAAGCTAAGTGGAAACAGGAGCGCGGCGATGCCGAACCGACCGTGACCGAAGAAGATATCGCCTCTATCGTTTCCGACTGGACCGGCATCCCGGTGGTCAAACTATCAGCTGCGGAAACCGAAAAATTGATCCATATGGAAGCCGAGCTGCATAAGCGCGTCATCGGCCAGGACGAAGCCATCGTGGCCATTTCGCAGGCTATCCGCCGGGGCCGCGCGGGGCTCAAGCCGCCGCAGAGACCGCTCGGTTCGTTCATTTTCGCCGGACCGACCGGGGTCGGCAAAACAGAGGTCGCCCGCCGGTTATCAGAATTTTTATTCGGGACTCAAGACGCGTTGGTCCGTATCGACATGTCGGAATATATGGAAAAACACACGGTTTCCCGGATGGTCGGGGCCCCTCCCGGTTATGTCGGTTATGAAGAAGGGGGCACCTTGACCGAAGCGGTGCGGCGCAAACCTTACTCTGTCGTCCTTTTTGACGAGATAGAAAAAGCCCACCCGGACGTTTTCAATATCTTGTTACAAATATTAGAAGACGGGCGGCTAACCGATTCCAAAGGCCATGTCGTCGACTTTAAAAACACCGTCATTATCATGACTAGCAACATCGGCCAAAAAGAAATCGTCCAGCAAGGTGCGATCGGCTTTATGGCCAGGGAAGACCGCGAAGCCAACTATGAAAAGATGCGCGATCTGGTCTTGGCCGACATGAAAAAAGGGTTCCGGCCGGAATTCCTGAACCGCATCGATGAGATCATCGTTTTCCATCCCTTAACCGATGATGAGCTCAAACAGATCGCCGGCCTGATCATCTCCGACCTGCAAAAACAGGTCGCCGACCGCAATATGCGGCTCGACATCTCCGACTCCGTCAAAGAGAAGGTCATCAAGGAAGGCTATGATCCGAAGTTCGGTGCGCGACCCTTAAGACGGGCCGTCCAGCACTTGCTGGAGAACCCGCTGTCGAACGAGATCATCGGCGGCAAGTTCAAAGAAGGCGACGTGGTCGTCTCTGACGTCAAAGACGATAAGATAGTTTTTGAAAAGGGCGAAGGCCGCGTCGAAAAGCCAAAACAGGAAGCGCCTAAAGAGGTTGCTCCTCCCAAGGCAGCGCCGGCCGTTGACGAGGATAAAGCCGCGGGCCGCGAGAAAAAGAAGACGAAAAAATAATTAGCCGCCGAGCGACGCCAGCGCGCCATCGATCGCGCTGATCGTTTCTCCGCAATTTTGAATTCGTTCTTCTCGATCGAAAGTTGTCAATTCCAACAACACTTTTTTAAAGGGCTCGGCCAGGTTTTTGGCTTCGATCTTTCCCCTTTAACTTCTCGTGCTTCGGTTTTAATTCCATAAAATTTCAAATGTGTTAAAATAATGCTATGGTTGATTATCATCCATCCGAGCTCGAACCCAAATGGCAGGCGGAATGGGAAAAGCAGCGACTCTTCCTAACCCCCGATCAACCCATCAACCCATCAACCCATCAACCTAACAACCTAAAGTTTTACGATCTGGTCATGTTCCCTTATCCCTCCGGCAATCTCCACATGGGTCACGTCCGCAATTACGCGATCGGCGACGTGATCGCCCGCTATAAAAGGATGCAAGGTTTCTCGGTCCTCCAGCCGATCGGCTGGGACGCTTTTGGCATGCCGGCCGAGAATGCCGCCATTAAAAATAAGACCCACCCGGGCCCCTGGACCGACAGCTGCATCGCCCGGATGAAAACACAGCTCAAACGGCTCGGTATTTCCTACGACTGGGAGCGCGAGGTCAATACCAGCAAGCCGGAATATTATAAATGGACGCAGTGGCTGTTCCTTTTGATGTACAAAAAGGGCCTTGCTTATCTCAAGAAAGCGACGGTCAACTGGTGTCCAAGCTGCGATACCGTCCTGGCCAACGAACAGGTCGTTAAAGAAGACAAATGCTGGCGCTGTGAAACGACGGTCGAACAGCGCGAGCTAGAGCAATGGTTCTTTAAAATAACTGACTACGCCGATCGCCTGCTGGTCGATCTGGACAAGCTGCCGGGCTGGCCCGAGCCGGTCAAGATCATGCAGAGGAATTGGATCGGGAAGTCGGAAGGGGTCGAGATCAAATTTAAGCTCAAAACTCCGAACTCCGAACTCACCATCTACACCACTCGCCCCGACACCCTCTTCGGCGTAACTTACATGGTCCTGGCGCCGGAACATCCGCTCGCTCTCGAACTTTCCAAGGGGACTCCTCAAGAAAAAGCCGTTAAAGATTATATAG
>JAQUOB010000193.1 GCA_028717325.1 Candidatus Margulisiibacteriota bacterium | reverse complement strand
CAAACCGTCAATTTTCTCTCCGTCGGCACTTCGCTGGTCTTAAAGCCCAACGTGACCAAGAACGGTTTCATCCGAATGAAGATCTCGCCCAAGATCAGCGACGGCACGGTCACCAACGACATCCCGACCGAAAACACGACGGAAACCAATAACGAGGTCATGGTCAGGGACGGCCAGACCTTTGTCATCGGCGGCCTGATCAAAGAAAAAGACACCGAAAACAATTACGGCGTACCGATCCTGATGGACCTCCCGTTGATCGGCGAAGCGTTCAGAAAGACGGTCATCACCAAGGAGAAAACGGAACTGCTGGTCTTTGTGACCCCGCACATCGTGACCCCCGAATACCTGGAAATTCTCAATCAACCGATCGAAGAGCTGTCAAAGAAGGCAGGCAAGGAAAAAGCCAACCTTATTCACTAGTGGGCGTTCGGGTCATTAGGTCGGAGATCGCGCGGTAGGGGTCCTTGCTTTCGTAGAGGACAAGGTAGACTTCTTCGGTGATCGGTAGATCGACCTTTAATTTTTTGCCCAGCTCCCGCGCGGCGGCGGCCGTCGGCACTCCCTCCGCCACATCGCGCATCTCTTTCAGGATGTCCGGCAGTTTTCTGCCCCGGGCAATATTTTCTCCCACAAAATGATTCCGGGAAAGTTTGCTGGCGCAGGTCGCGATCAGGTCCCCCATGCCCGATAGGCCGGCAAAGGTTTCGGCCTTTGCACCCAAAGCCATCCCCAGCCTGGTTATTTCAGCCAGGCCGCGGATGAGCAAGCCCGCTTTGGCATTATCGCCCAGATTTAAGCCGTCGGCCACGCCCGCGGCAATGGCGATCACATTTTTCAGCGCGCCGCCCAATTGAAGCCCGACAACATCGGTATTGGTATAGACCCGAAATCTCTCAAGCATCAGGGTTTTTTGAACTCGCCCGGCCGTTGCCCGATCTTGCGCGGCGGCGACCGTCGCGGCCGGCAGTCCCCGCGCGATCTCGGCCGAAAGATTGGGGCCGGAAAGGACGCAGAGGTTTTTATTGTTCAATTCTTCGCCGATTATTTCGAGCGGCAGTTTTAGGCTCCCCTCTTCTATCCCTTTACTGGCGGCGACGATTATCGCTTCTCTTCCGATCACTTTCGAAAACTGCCTGGCCGTCCGGCGCAAGAACTGCGTCGGCACCGCCAGAAAAACGATCTCCGCCCCGTCGATCTTGGCCGCTTCGCCGGTTATTTCGATCGTTTCGGCCAAAGGAAAACCGGGCAAAAACCGCCGGTTCTCCCTCATTTTATTCATTTCGGGGACAAGCTCTTTTTCAAACGCCCAGAGGGTGACCTGATGCCCATTTTCTGATAAAAGGATGGCCAGTGTCGTGCCCCAGGCTCCCGCCCCGATCACTCCGATTCGGCTCATCTCTCCCCCAACCTCGGCTCGGTGCCGGCGATCAGTCTTTTGATGTTCGGCCGGTGCCGGGCGATTATCAAAACGGCAGCCAAAAGGGCGGCGACGGAATAAGGCAGCGGCCGGGCATAAAGCAGAAAAGCGATAAAGACCGTGATCGCGGTCAGGATCGAGCCGACCGAAACGTAGCGGGTCAGCGCCACTATGACAAGAAAAAGCAGGACCGCGAAAACGAAAATATCGGGAGCCACCCCCAGCAGAACACCCAACCCGGTGGCCGCGCCTTTACCGCCCCTAAAGCCGAGGTAAACCGGATAAGAATGCCCGATAATGGCGGACAGCCCGCAAAGTACAACGATCAAAGGATCCGGCGAAAAAGCCTGGCCGATCAGGACGGCCGCCGTACCTTTTAAAAGGTCAAGCACGAGCACCGCCGCCCCCGGCCCGGGACCCAGCGTCCTTAGAACATTAGTCGCGCCGATATTGCCCGAACCTGTTTTTCGGACATCGACTTTCAAGCTTTTGCCCACCAGCCAGCCAAACGGTATAGCACCAAGCAAATAACTGGCCAAAATAAGGAAAAAAGTCATGGGCTCATTCTACTTTACTTGAAAACAAGCGTCAAGTTTAGTATAATCTTTCCCGGTCATGTCAATATCAATCACGGAAGTCAGGCCCGGCGCGACCGTCGAAATGGACGGCAAGATCTTTAAATGCCTCGAGTACCACCACATCAAATGGGCCCAGCAGGCCCGCGTCCGGGCAAAATTCAAGGACCTGCGCACCGGCTCCATCGTTGAGCGCACCTTCAACGTCGACGATAAGGTGGAACGGGCGCACATCGAATACAAGCCGATGCAGTTCCTCTATGCCGATCCGGAGGGTTTCCATTTCATGGACCCGGCCACCTTTGAGCAGATCGCCATCGCCAAGAAAAAGATGGAAGATGTCGCGAAATTCCTCAAGGAAGGGTTTGTCGTCAACATCTCATTTTACGGCGAAGAAGTGCTGGATATCGATCTCCCCGCCTCGGTTGAACTCAAGGTCGTAGAAACCTCGCCGGGTTTTAAGGGCGATACGGTTTCCGGCGGCAAGCCGGCCACCATGGAAACAGGGGCCGTCGTTCAGGTGCCGTTCTTTGTCAACGTGGGAGATGTTTTAAAGATCGACACACGCGAGGGTAAGTACCTCGGAAGGGCGTGAGACATGGATTTTGAAGTGCTGAAAAAACTGATCCAGTTGGTCAAGGACGAGGATATCAGCGGTGTTGCCGTTGAGGAAAAAGGGGTCAAGTACGAAGTGCGCCGGGAAAAGGGCGGCCCGGTGACGGGCGCTCCGGCCTCTCATTCCGCGCCTTCGGCCGCGGCGGCTCCCGCCAAAGAGGACGATCCTTCCGTCGTCGCCATTACTTCCCCTATGGTCGGCACTTTCTACCGCTCTCCCTCCCCCGAAGCCCCGCCCTTCGTCCAGACCGGGGACGAGATTGAGCCGGGCAAGGTCGTTTGCATCATCGAAGCGATGAAGCTCTTCAACGAGATCGAAGCCGAGGTCCGGGGCAAGATCGTCAAGGGCCTGGCCGAAAACGGCAAAC
>JAQUOB010000192.1 GCA_028717325.1 Candidatus Margulisiibacteriota bacterium | reverse complement strand
GGGTCGATCAGGCCTATTTTGTCCCGGTCAGGGAAGACCTCTTCGCGCTCTCCGGCAAAAAAATCAAAGAAATGACCATGGGCGCCGTCAGCCGGTTCGGGGCGCGCCATTATCCGACCTATATGACGATGAGCAATCTGCTGCGGCAGAATTCAAAGACCGAGCTGTTTACCACTAAAATTGAATTTGACGTGCCTGTGCCGGCGGACCAGTTCACACAGGCAAAGCTGACAAAATGAGAAATTTATTTTTGGCGGTAGTTTTTTGCCTGCTGGCTTTGCCGGCCATGGCTTTTGAGCTCGGCGGTTATTACGAAAACGATCTGCTTGGTTTGCTGAAAAAAGACGGCGGTTTTGGGGCGGGCGACCTGAACCGGTTCCGGCTCAAGCTTGACCAGAAGTTCGGCGAAGCTCTGACGCTCCATCTCGAGCCGCGCTATTATTATTTGGCTAAATCGCAAACCATTCCCCTGGCCGGCGTGACCGGCCTCGATCAGCTGACCTGGGACCGGGTCTATCTCAAATACTACTCGCGGTCGGTTAACCTGACGGTCGGCAAGCAGCGGATCGCCTGGGGCTCCGGCACGATCTGGAACCCGACCGATGCCTTCAACCCGTTCGTTCTTTCCTTTGCGGTCAAAGAAGAAGAAACGACCAACGTGCAGGCGCTCCGGCTGGAGGTCCCGGTCGGCGCGGCGGGCGGCCTTGACGCCTTTGTTTTAACCGATGCTCCTTGGCGGCAGACGAAAAAAGGGGTGAGGGCGAAAACTACCGCGGGGCTCTTTGATCTGGCCTTGAGTTATGTCGATCTTGGCAGCGACAGCTTCCAGGTCGGCTTCGATTCGTCCGGTGATGTTTATCAGGCGGGGGTGAGGAACGAGATCGTGCTGAAAGCGCCGGCCGGCAGCAACGGTTACATCCAGTCGGTTTGGGGCGGCGATTATACCCTCGATAACGGCATCGGCCTGAATCTCGAATACTTTTTTAACGGCCTGGGTAAAAAGAACCAGGCCAATTATGACTGGGCGGGACTTAGCGCCGGCAATATCAATCAACTGGGGATGGATTACCTGTTCTTCAGCGCCAACAGCATAATTGACGAGATAACGCAGGTGCGCTGTTCCGTCCTGACCAATCTTGATGATTTGAGCTGGCTGATCTATCCCTCCTACACGAGGAACATAGAGCAAAACGTCGACTTGGCGGTCGAAGCCATGCTGACCGGCGGACAACCCGGTTCGGAATATAATCCGTCGGCCGCGCAGGATCCGAATGGTTTGGGCGGCAGCAAGCTGGCGCTCATCCGAATGATCTTTAGTTTTTAGGCGCTACTTCTGGGGCGTGCCGAACTGGTTCCTGTCTTTCAAGTAAGCTTTGTATTCTCTCTCCGCCGGCGTCTCGAACATCGAGAACAAGCCGAAAGCGTTCCAGAAACTGGGCTGGCGGTTTTGTTTGTCTTTTTCCGATTTATCCTTCAGGTAAAGGGTCGCCTGATTTTCCCGGTCGGTGTCACTGGCCAATTTTAATTTATCATACTGGTTTTCATATTCTCGCGAGCCAAACAGCAAGTCAGAGGCGCCCCAGCCCAGGGTGAGGACACCGGGGACCATGATTGTGGCGCCAAATGGGATCATGAAAATCGCCCCGAGGTTTTCCCGAAAGCTGTAAATTGAATAGCCCAGGGCGGTGATTAAGCCGCCGACTATTAGCTTCCCGCCGCCGCTGAGGTAACGCCAGGTGCCTTCTTCATTCGCCATATTTTTTACCCTGTCGGTCGCGGTGAGCGGAGCGCTCTCCGCCAGCACGGTTGTCGCCATCAAAAGCAGCAGTAAACCGGCAATAAATCTTTTTTGTATTTTCATTGTTTACCCCCTTGATTTTTAATATTATACTATGATTCGGATTTCAATGAAAGGAGGTGAGAAAATGAACGGGAAAAAAGAGATCAAGCTGAACAGGAAAAAAGTCAAGATCTTCAAGATCAGGAACCGTTCGGGCTATGCGGCGATCTATCAAAACAATATTACGGAAGGGCGGACGGCCGATCAGGCGTTTTTTCGCATGGCCAAGGCAGCTAAGCGCCGGCCGAAGAGAAAATAACAATTGTTTTATAAATATACAGGCTTATAATATCCTCGGAGGTGGTCATTAATGTATCAAGTAAATGTTTGGGCGGTTATTGTGGCGGGTGTGGTAGCGTGGGTTATCGGCGCGCTCTGGTATTCTCAATTGCTGGTCGGCAAACAATGGATGAAGCTGGCGAATCTCAAGGACGTGAAACCCAATCCCGTTATCTTCATTGTCGGCTTGCTTACCTATATCGTCATGGCTTATGTCCTGGCGCACGTCCTGATCGCTTTTAACGCGACCTCAATAGCCGGCGGCCTGATTGGCGGCTTCTGGATGTGGCTGGGTTTTGTGGCTACGATCACGCTGGGCTCTGTCCTCTATGAGCAGAAACCATTCATGCTCTGGGTGCTGAACAACGCTTATAACCTGATCAGTTTCCTGGTCATGGGTGCGATCCTGGCGCTCTGGCGATAAATTATTATTGCTTGATGCCGATGATGGCCGAGGCGGCTATTTGCAGGCCGTCATTCAAGACGATGACGGGAGCGCCGTTCTTGTCGAGAAGAATTTTGCTGATGACGCCCTCCAGCTGTGCCCCCGTCTGGTCCTGATAGATGGCTACCTTGCCCAGCAGGGGCGAATTCTGCTCCAGCGCGGTTAAATTCTGCGCGCCGGTATTTGTGCTGTTCGTAAGACTTTGGATTTGTGATTGCAGAGTATTCTGACTGCTGTCGGTCATAAAAGAGAACGGATCGGATGAGCTTGATTGATCTTTCTCATCGGGCGAGACCATCAGCGAGTTCAGCATGTCGTTAAAATTCTGCTGCGTCTGCAGAATGAAAGTATCGGGATCGACCCCGTCCGGCGCGGTGGTTGCGCCGTTCTCCTGCGCCTTTTTCAGGGCATTGATCTTGGCCGTGATCGATTCGACGTTTGATAAGCCGTCAAACAAATTGGACATA
>JAQUOB010000191.1 GCA_028717325.1 Candidatus Margulisiibacteriota bacterium | reverse complement strand
GTATACGTCAGTTCGTGGCCCAGACTGAAACCGAGCGCGTCGAATTCATGGAGCGGCTTTTGGGACTCGAGAGTTGTCAGTTGTAAGTTGTTAGTTGTAAGTTGGCTTTCCATGTCCGGCCAGGGAGTGAAAACCCGTTCGGCCAAACAGTCGGGCTGGTCGTTTATTATATGGTAAAGGATTTGTAGGCCGAGATTGGACATGCCGATCTCATAGGCATCGGGATAGGCCAGGGCAAATTTGACGGCGGCTTTTTCCCACTCTTTGTGGATGGAATTCAGTTCATTGCCGATGTATCTGGCCGGCTTCTGAACCAGCGGAAGTATTTGATTGATAAGGGTTTCAGCCATAACTTAATTATAACACGCTGCAGCGGCGCAGCGGGAAAAAGAGAAACGGCTTTTATGGGTTTGGCCTCTTTCCGTACAGCCAGGTGCGGAAGACCAGCTTCCGGAGTTCTTCGGCCAGAAAGACCGCCGGCGTAAAGAGCAGCAAAAAAGCCCAATTGACGGGGCCGATGGGAAATAAGCCGAATACTTTCGCCAGCGGAGGGAAATAGATCAGCAGGTTGATGATGACCAGTTCGGCCAGCACGCCAAAAAGAAAGAACCGGTTGCCGAAAAAGCCGATCGAAAAAGTGGAAGACCGTTCCGAGCGGCAGGCAAAGCCGTTGCCGATCTGTGAGGTCACGATCGCGGCCAGGCACATGGTCGTGGCCGCCAGATATAAGGGACCTGAGGCAGCCATCGGCGAACCCGGCCGCCAGCCGGCGGAAAAATAGACGAAATAAAACCCGGCCATAGCGGCCGCTCCCTCAAGCAGGCCCAGCCAGCCGTAGGCCCGGGCCAATAAGGGCAGATCGAGCAGCCGTTTTTTCGCCGGCCGGGGCGGCCGGCGCATAATGTCGGGTTCCGGCTGTTCCGAGCCGAGCGCCAGGGCCGGCATGATATCGGTGCCCAGATCGACCGCCAGTATTTGCATAATGGTCAGCGGCAGAGGAATCTTGAAAAGCACGAAAAGAATAAAAGGGATTATCTCGGGCACATTGCTCGTAAAAATATATGTCACGAATTTCTTGATGTTTTCGTAGACCGTCCGTCCCTCTTCGATCGCGTTA
Source organism: Candidatus Margulisiibacteriota bacterium (assembly GCA_028717325.1). Taxonomy (GTDB): domain Bacteria; phylum Margulisbacteria; class WOR-1; order O2-12-FULL-45-9; family XYB2-FULL-48-7; genus JAQUOB01. The sequence goes on along the minus strand of JAQUOB010000191.1, from coordinate 1,940 downwards.
ACTATGGTGGCGAAATTATCGTCCAGCAGGACGATTTCCGCCGCTTCTTTGGCAACATCGGTGCCGGCGACGCCCATCGCGACGCCGATATCCGCTTTTTTGAGGGCGGGCGCGTCGTTAACGCCATCCCCGGTGACCGCGACGATCTTGCCGGCTGCCTTTAAAGCGGAAACGACCTTCAGCTTGTGCCCCGGATTGACGCGGGCGAACAGGACCTCTTTTTCGTTGATCTCCCTGATCAATGCTTCGTGGCTTAAATTGTCGAGTTCTTCGCCTTCTATGACCCGGCATTCACCTTTTATGATGCCGGTCTGGCGGGCGACCGCTTCGGCCGTCAGGCTGTAGTCGCCGGTGATCATAATGACGCGAATGCCGGCCTGTTCACACTTCTTGACGGCGGCCGCCGCTTCCGGCCTGGGCGGATCGGTCATGGCGGCCAGACCGAGGAAGATGAGGCCCTGTTCGACGTTTTCAACCGTGTATTCTTTCAGGCCGGCAGGCAGGGGACGGTAGGCGATCGCTAAAACCCTCAATGCTTCGCCGGCATAGCCGTCGATGATCGAAATTATTTCGCGGCGCCGGTCTTCATCAAGCTCTTTGACCTGGCCGTTGACCTCGATCTTTCGGCAGAGCGCCAGCATTTCTTTCGGCGCTCCCTTGACGAAGGCGGCCACATTCCCGGCCTGATCGCGATTGATGGAAGTCATCCTTTTGCGCCGCGACTCGAACGGCAGGAGATAGAGGCGCGGGTTGGCGGCTGCAGCGGCAAGGGGATCGGTGCCGGCCTTTCTGGCATAGGTCAGCAGAGCACCTTCGGTCGGATCGCCGATGACAGATCCATCGGCGGACAGTTTGGCATTATTGGCGAGCACGCCGGCGAGATCCAGCCTGGCCGGCGATCCGGTCCAGACCTTTTTGACCTCCATGGTGTTCGTGGTCAATGTGCCGGTCTTATCGGTCAAGATGACATCGGTCGAGCCCAGCGTCTCGACCGACGAAAGTTTTTTGATCAGCGCTTTTCTTTTTGCCATGCGCTGGGCGCCCATGGCCAGGGAGAGGGAGAGGGTGGGGAGCAAACCTTCCGGCACATTGGCGACGATGATCCCGACCATGAACAGAAAGCCCTGAAGCGGTGCCAGGTGGCCAAGCCCCGTGCCTAAAAAATAGAACACAACTCCCAGTGTGACCGAAAAAACGGTCACGATCCCGGTGACGTGGCCCAGCTCTTTTTGCAGGGGAGAGGGTTCGGTTTTAACGGTCTGGGTCAGATGGGCGATCTGGCCGAACTCGGAGCGCATGCCGGCGGCAAAAACCACGGCTTTACCGGTCCCGAAAACCACGGAGGTCCCGGCGAAGACGAGATTCGGATATTCAGTCAAATGCCGTTTTTCTTCCGGGACAGGGTCGGCGGTGCTCACGGCCGGAGCCGACTCTCCCGTCAGGGTCGAATTGTTTGTGCGCAGTTCGAATTCTTCGATCAGGCGGGCATCGGCCGAAATATTATCGCCGGCTTCGAGGACCAGCAGATCGCCGGGGGCTAATTCGGCGGAGAGTATCCGCTTTTCCCGGCCGTCGCGGATCACTTTGGCGTAGGACGGCAAGAGCTTTTTTAGCGCCGCGATCGCCCTTTCGGCCCTGTATTCCTGCCAGAAAGAAAAAACCGCGTTGATCAAAACGACGCAGGCGATCGCGACGGCTAATTCGGGCATCCCTCCGAGATAAGCCATGGCAGCGGCAACCCACAGGAGCAGGGCAAAAAACTGGTAAAGGTTGGCCAGGAATTTTAGGACCAGCGGCGTTCCGGCAAGCTCTCGGATCTCGTTGCGGCCGTATTTTTTGAGGCGGACTGCGGCTTCGGCGTCGGTCAGGCCGGCAGCGGAGGTTTTTAGCTCCTCAAATACCTGCTCTCTGGCCAGGTTGGCAATGGACATGATGGGGCT
>JAQUOB010000190.1 GCA_028717325.1 Candidatus Margulisiibacteriota bacterium | reverse complement strand
CGATAATGTTAAAGCGCACGCACAATTGCGGCGAGGTCCGGGCCGCCGCAGTCGATTCGACCGTTATTCTCAATGGCTGGGTCCACCGGCGCCGGGACCACGGCGGGCTCATTTTTATCGACCTGCGTGACCGCTCCGGCCTTGTCCAGGTCGTCTTCTCCAGCAAAGACGTCGATCTTCATCTTAAAGCGGCGCAGTTGCGCAGTGAATTTGTCATCGCGGTCAAAGGTAAAGTTGTCAAGCGCTCGCCGGAAACTATTAACAAAGACCTGCCGACCGGCGAGGTGGAAATAACGGCCGAAGAGCTGGAGATACTCAATGCCTCCAAGACCCCGCCGATCGAGGTGGCCGATTCCCGAACCGAGCCCGACGAAATGGTCCGCCTCAAATACCGCTACATCGACCTGCGCAAGGACAAGATGCGGGAGAACCTGATCCTGCGCCACAATGTGATCAAGGCGATGGCCGATTATCTTGATAACGACGGTTTCCTCGAGATCGAAACGCCGTTCCTGACCAAATCGACGCCGGAAGGGGCGCGGGATTATCTGGTCCCCAGCCGCGTCAACCCGGGCAAGTTCTACGCCCTGCCTCAATCGCCGCAGTTATTCAAACAGATCCTGATGGTCTCGGGCATAGAAAAATATTTCCAGGTCGTGCGTTGTTTCCGCGACGAGGACCTGCGGGCCGACCGCCAGCCGGAGTTCACCCAGCTCGATCTTGAGCTGTCGTTCGTCGAAGAAGAGGACGTCATCGGCACGATCGAAGCCCTGATGAAACACTCGCTTGACGCGCTCGAAAAAGATATCGACCAGTATCGGGGTAAAATAATCCCCAAGATCTCTTTGCCGTTCCCGCGGCTGACCTGGGAAGAGGCGATGGGCCGGTTCGGCAGCGATAAGCCCGACACGCGGTTCGGGCTTGAGCTGGTCGACCTGTCCGACCTGATGACGAACGTTGAGTTCAAGGTTTTCCGCGAAACGGTGGAGAAGGGCGGGCTGGTCAAGGGCATAAATATCAAGGGCGGCGAAAAACTTTCCCGCTCCGAGCTCGACGACCTGGAAGCGACGGCCAAGAGCTTCGGCGCCAAGGGTATGGCCTGGATCGTGATCTCGGCCGGCGGCCTCAAGTCGCCGATCACCAAATTTTTCAAGCCGGAAGAGGTCAATTCGATCATCGAGCGAATGAAAGGGGAGACCGGCGACGTCCTGATCTTTGCCGCCGACAAGCCGAAGGTCGTGCATCAGGTGCTGGGCGAGCTCCGGCTCAAGCTCGGCAATAAATTGGGCCTGATCGACAAGAACAGTTTCCATTTTCTCTGGGTAACCGACTTCCCGCTCTTTGAGTACAGCGAGAATGAAAAACGCTATGTCTCCAACCACCATCCTTTTACGGCGCCGCACGGCAGCTGGGACGATATCGAAGAGAGGTTCCTGAAGGACCCGGCTTCGATCAAGGCCCAGGCCTACGATTTTATTTTAAACGGCACGGAGATCGGCGGCGGTTCGATCAGGATCCACCGGCCCGATGTCCAGGCCAAAATATTTAAGCTGCTCAACTTGGGCGAACACGAAACGAAGGTGCGCTTCGGCTTCTTTCTCGAAGCGCTGGAATACGGCGCGCCGCCGCACGGCGGCATCGCGCTGGGTCTGGACCGCCTGGTCATGCTGCTGGCGGGTATGGACTCGATCCGCGACGTCATTGCCTTTCCCAAGACCCAGGCGGCGCTTTGCCCGCTTTCGGGGGCGCCCGATGAAGTTAGTCCTTTACAATTAAAGGAAATCCATATAAAATTAGCTCAATAAATCAGTTCAAAATTTGAAACGGGAGGGAAAAAACATGGTTAACAGGTTATTAGGCGGTTTGGCGGTTGCGGTCTTGATCTCGGGAGCGGTTTTTGCGGCGGATACTGAGGTAATATTAGGTGACACCATAGGCGCGACCGCTTTGTCGATCAAGAACTCTTCTTCGACCGAGGTCCTGCGGATAACCTCCAGCGGCGAAGTCAAAGCGAACGGCGCAAGTGCGACGAGCGGCGGAATCACTTACTATCCCCAGTTTAGATGGGACCAGGCTACGGGTGCTTTGAGAGCGACTTTATTCTCAACCGCGGTGGACACTGCAACGCCCGGACTTGTTTCTTTTGCGCAGGGGATAAATGCCGTCGCCTCCGGGACAAGTTCAATTTCCCTGGGCAGTGGAAACACCGCTAGTGCCGATAGCGCTATTGCAATTGGCAAAGCGTCTACCGCCAGCGCCGGTAATGCGGTAGCCATCGGCAGAAACAACACCGCCAGCGGCAGCCCCTCATTTGCTATAGGTTATGGTGTGAATGCGGGTGCCAGTTCCGCCGTGGCGTTGGGCACCAACGTGAGCGCGACCGGCAGTAACTCAATAGTGTTGGGCTCCGGCACCGGGGACGTTACTAAATTGACCAACAATAGGGGCAGTTCCGTGATGATCGGTTGTAACTCCATCACTCCAATGTTATACGTCGGCCAAACCAAAGTCGGCGTCAATACCTGGGAGGCAACTAGTTTTGATTTGGGCGGCCGGCTGACGATCACCAATAACGATGGTGTAACAACGCTGCTCCAGCTGGACAATATTGCCAACGACCTTGGCAATCGCTCGCGTTTTGCGATCTGGGAGAGCGCTACCGGCGCAAATTTAGATAATGTCGGTGCCTGGAATAATGCTTCCGATCGCGCGCAAAAAAAGAATATCAAAGACATTAAGTACGGCCTGGCCGACCTGATGAAGTTGCGGCCCGTCAGCTTTAACTGGAAGCAGAACGGCAAAGAGGACATTGGCTTTATCGCGCAGGACGTCAGAAAAGTCATTCCTGAAGTGGTCAAGGGTGAGGAAGGCAAGCTAACGCTCTCCTACGGTCAGCTAACCGCCCTGCTGGCCAAAGCCGTCCAGGAACAGCAGAAGCAAATTAATGAGTTAAAAGGGGAGATCGCAAAACTTAAGGCCGGCAAGTAGTCGGCAGTAGTAGAGTAAGATGACCAATAAAATATTTATCGCTTTATTTGCGGTTATAGTCGGTTCGGGGATCGTCTTGGCCG
>JAQUOB010000189.1 GCA_028717325.1 Candidatus Margulisiibacteriota bacterium | reverse complement strand
AGCCAAAACGCTATCTGGAGGTAGGGTCGGGGGTCTCGACCTATTACGCCGGCCTGGCGGCGGCCGAAAATAAAAAGAACGGGGCTGCCATGCAGATCACTTGCATTGAGCCGTATCCCCATGAAAACCTTAAGACCATACCCGGCATAAAGATACATGAAACAAAAGTGGAAAACGTTGATCGGGCGCTGTTCCAGGAGCTTCAAGCCAACGACGTTCTCTTTATTGATTCCAGCCACATCCTGAAGATCAACGGCGATGTCTCTTTCCTTTATTTGGAGGTCCTGCCGGTCCTGAATAAAGGCGTTATTGTTCATATCCACGATATTCCTTTCCCTTACAACATCCCATATCCTCCGGAACACTGGATCTTTGAGCCGAATTGGCCCGTGTTTTGGAACGAGGCCATGGTGCTTCAGGCCTTCCTGTGTTGTAACGAAAAATATGAGATCAAGATGTCCCTCCCGCTGATCCGGTTCCATGATGAGGCTTTTTTGAAAAAGCAGGTCCCGATCTATCAATCGATCGACCAAGAGCCGAACGCCTGCAGTTCCATCTGGCTGAGAAAAGTCGCCTGAAAATTTATGGATTTATTAAAAGAAGTCAAATGGGTTGATCTGCCGTCCATCCGCGACGGACGCGGCGTGCTGACTGCGATCGAAAGCGGGCAGGATATCCCTTTTCACTTAAACAGGATATTTTACATGCATCATGTGGTTGCCGAGCGCGGCGGCCATGCGCACCGGGAAACGGACCAGGTTGTTGTGGCGGCGGCTGGGTCGTTCAAACTGCGGCTGGCAGACGGCTCGGGGGAGCGAACTTATGAGTTGAACGACGCCACGAAGGGCCTTTATATCCCTAAAATGGTCTTTATTAAAATTTCGGACATCTCAAAAGACGCGGTCTGTCTGGTCCTGGCCAGCACCCATTATGATATCGGCCAATCGATCCGCAGCTGGGAAGAGTACTTAAAGGCGATCCGGAATGGCTGATCTAAATATTAAAGATAAATCGATCGAGAGCAGTTTTTTATCATCGGCGCTGGCGACGGAAGGTCATTTCCGCGATCTGGCCGAATTCCACGCCTGGTTTCGGTCGCGCAGCGAAGCCAACACGTTCAAAGTGGCCGCCATCCCTTTTAGCGAGATGGTCGATTGGCATTTTGATCCGGTTTCAGGCAACCTGGTCCATAAATCGGGACGGTTTTTCAGCATCGAAGGGCTGCGCGTCAAGACCAATTTTGGTGGCCCGAAGCAATGGGAGCAGCCGATCATCAATCAGCCCGAGATCGGCATCCTGGGGATCGTCACCAAGAAGTTCGGCGGCCTGCGCTATTTTCTTATGCAGGCAAAAATGGAGCCGGGCAATGTTAACGTTCTCCAGATATCACCGACGGTCCAGGCGACAAAAAGCAATTATACCCAGGTGCACCAGGGCCTTCGGCCGCTGTTCCTTGATTATTTTCTGGACCGGAGCAAAGCCAGGGTCCTGGTCGACCAGCTGCAATCCGAGCAGGGGGCCAGGTTCCTGCGCAAGAGGAACCGTAACATGATCGTCGAGATCGAAGATGAGATCGACTTGCCCGAAGATTTTTGCTGGCTGACCCTGGGCCAGCTCAAGGAATTGTTAAAGATCGATAATCTGGTCAATATGGACGCCCGATCGGTCCTGTCCGGCATCCGGTATGCCGCTGAAGGCGAACGGCCGGCCGAGCTGGCCGGGCTCAACGGTTTTGCCAAAGATCTGCTTGTTTCGATGAGCGACCGGCGGGGCGGCCGGCACGCTCGGACGGAGATAATCAGCTGGTTCACCGGTTTAAAAGCCAAGTACGAATGCTCGGCTGAATCCGTCCCGCTCAAGGAGCTGACGGCTTGGCGGCGGACCCCGACCGAGATCAGCCACGAATCAAACAACTTTTTTTCGGTCATGGCGGTTTCGGTCCAGGCCGGCAACCGCGAGGTGCGCAGCTGGGCCCAGCCCCTCGTTAAGCAGGCGGCCGTCGGGCTGGTCGGTTTTCTGGTCAAGAAGATCGATAACGTCCTGCACGTTTTGGTCCAGGCCAAGCTGGAGCCCGGTTTTCTCGACCTGGTCGAGATGATGCCGACGGTTTGTTTTTCCGACGTCGAGTGCCTGACGCGGCAAAAGACATTGCCGCCGTTCGCCGAGAAGTTTATGGCTCCCGCGCCCGAACGGATCAGGTATGCCGCTATTCTTTCGGAAGAAGGCGGCCGATTCTACCATTCCCAGAATAAGTATATGGTGGTCGAAGCGGCCGAGACCGAAGAATTTAAGCTGCCGGAAAATTATATCTGGATGACGGTGGCCCAGCTTTTGGAATTCGGCCGGTATAATAATTATTTATCGATCGAGACAAGGAGCCTTTTGTCCTGCTTGAATCTGCTCTGACGAAGGCAAAAAAGATTATGCACATATTGATCTTGGGTTATTCAAATATCGTGAAAAAACGGGTCCTGCCCGCGCTGGCGAACATCGCACTGGTCAGCCAGATCGATGTCGCCTCCCGCTCGGCCGCTGCGCAGGTAGAGCTGCCCCCGACCATGAACGGCTTGACCTTTGCCGATTACGACGAGGCCTTGGCGAACAGCAAAGCGGAGGTCGTCTATATTTCGACTTTAAATCCGCTCCATGCCGGTCTGGCGGCCAAGGCGCTGGCCAGGGGCTTCCACGTGATCGTCGATAAGCCGGCGGTGACGGATTTCCCGGACGCCCAAAAGCTGGTCGATCTGGCGAGAGAACACCGTCGTTGCCTGGCGGAATCGACTGTCTTTTCGTACCATCCGCAAATAGCTTTAGCCCGGCAGGCTTTCATAACGGCCAAATCGACGCCGACCAGGATCACGGCCGTGTTTTCTTTCCCGCCCAGGGCGGCTGATGATTATCGTTATAAAAAGTCCTTGGGCGGCGGAGCCCTGTTTGATGTCGGTCCCTACGCGATCGCCCCCGGCCGGCTCTTTTTCCAGGCTGAGCCAAGCGAGATCCGCTGCCAGATCAACGATCGGGGCGGGGAGGACGGGGCCGATATCGCTTTTAGCCTGCTGGCCGTCTATCCCGGCGGCA
>JAQUOB010000188.1 GCA_028717325.1 Candidatus Margulisiibacteriota bacterium | reverse complement strand
CCTTCGGCTCCATGATTGAAACATTAATTATTATGCTTTCAGTCCCTTTTGCCCTGATTGGCGGCATCTGGTATATTTTTCTGCTGGGATACAATATGAGCATCGCGGTCTGGGTGGGGTTGATCGCGCTGGCGGGGGTAGCGGCGGAAACGGGGTCGATCATGATCGTTTATCTGGATGAGGCGTACGCCAGGCGCAAAGCCGAAGGCAAAATGAATAATTTGTCCGACCTTTATGAGGCGGTAATGGAAGGGGCGGTGCAACGCTTGCGGCCGAAACTGATGACGGTGGGGGCCAATATCTTCGGACTGATGCCGGTAATGTTGGCTGTCGGGATCGGATCGGATGTTATGAAGCGCATTGCCGCGCCGCTGATCGGCGGGCTTATTTCATCTACTATTTTAACTCTGATGGTTCTACCGGCTATTTATACCATCTGGAAAAATAAAACGGAGGTAAAGGAGTGATCAAAATGATCGAAATATTTCACGGGCTTATCGGTTGGATATCCTTTAGCCTGAATATTATAGGCGCACTTATCACTATCTGGGGGATTCTTTTATCGTTGCTTGAATTCTTGGGCAAGGAGATTTTTAACCGCAAAAAAGCCATTGAGCTAAATGAATCGATTCGTCTTAGGTTAGGCAGTTACTTGGTCCTGTCCCTTGAATTTTTCATTGCCAGCGACATTATCAAGACCGTCATAACGCCAACTTGGGAAGGTTTGGGTATCCTAGGGGCGATTGTCGCAGTCAGAACGGTTTTGAGCTATTTTTTGACGAAAGAATTGGAAAAAAAACACTGATCAATTAGTCATAAGCACTAAGGATTAAGCAATAAGCATGAAAACAATGGTTTTTCTTCCAAAAGCTTAATCCTTAGTGCTTACCATTTAGAGCTTGTTTGCCCCAGAAATAGTGCAATTTTTACCTCTTTTCATACGATAAGTAGTATATGGCTATTATAGATTATTTGAAGATTAAAGTGCTGTTTTTGCTGTTAATATGCCTATTTTTCGTGGGCGGCCGGTATAAGGTCGTGTTCAGCGGTACGGTAGTTGCCACTGCCTATAACTCACTGGTCGGCCAAACCGATGACAGCCCCTGGATCACGGCTTCAGGCACCCGCTGTCGCAGCGGGGTGATCGCCTCCAATCACTTGCCGATCGGCACCAAAGTCATGATCGAAGGCTTTGGGGACAAGGTTTTTACGGTCGAAGACCGGATGAACCGAAGATATAACAAAAGGATCGATATCTGGTTCAAAGATTATCAACAGGCCAGAAAATTCGGGGTCAGAAAAGTCAAATACCACGTCTTAGCTAAGGCCTGATCCGCCGCTCTTGCCTCTTTTTCCCCGGCATAGTAATATAAAGCTATGCTGGCCAAGGTTGAAACCCTCAAAAAATCTCTGTTGGGGATGAAGCGCGTCCTCATTGCCTACTCGGGCGGAGTTGACAGCACCTATCTGCTTTATCTGGCCCTGGAAACGCTGGGGAAAGATAACGTTCTGGCGGTTATCGCCGAATCGCCAACTTATCCGGTTGAAGAAGTTAAATCGGCTATTGAGACCGCCGATGTCCTGAAGATCGGCTGCCGGCAGATCCGGACGGAGGAGTTTGCCGACGAAAATTTCCTCTGCAACTCCAAAGAGAGATGCTATTACTGCAAGAAAGAATTGTTCGAGAAACTCAAAGCCGTGGCCAATGACAACGGGATCGAGTTCCTGCTGGACGGCTCCAATTATGACGATCTGTCGGATTATCGGCCGGGCAGCCGGGCCAAAGCGGAGTTTGGGGTCAGGAGTCCGCTGCAGGAAGTCGGGTTGAAGAAAGACGAGATCAGACAATTGTCCCAAAAAGCTGGTTTGCCTACCTGGGACAAGCCATCAATGGCTTGTTTAGCTTCCCGTATCCCGTACGGCCGGCGGATCGATGACGAAATTTTGAGGATGGTAGGGGAAGGCGAAAAGTATCTGCGCTCGATCGGCTTCGGCCAGTTGCGGGTCAGGCATCACGATTCGATCGCCAGGATCGAGGTGGATCGCGATTCGGTCGCCCAACTCATGGAACAAAAAGTCATGGATGGCATTGTCAAAAAATTCGAAGAACTCGGTTATGTTTATGTCACGCTCGATCTCAAGGGCTACCGGTCCGGCAGTATGAACGAGGGCTTTTAATGTACGATGCGATCATAGTCGGGGCCGGGCCGGCCGGCGCCGCCTCCGCTTATTATCTGGCCAGGGCCGGCTTAAAAACGCTTTTGATCGAGAAAATGAAACTGCCGCGTTTCAAGCCCTGCGGCGGAGCCGTTTCGCTGAAATTCCTTTTGAGCTTGCCTTTTGACGTTTCTGGAACGATCAAAGGCAAAATTTCGCGCCTGCGCTATTTTTATAACAACGCCGACCCATTTGAGGTCGAATTGGATTCCCAGCTGGCGATGGTCAATCGGCAGGAGTTCGATTGCGCCATTGTCCGGGCGGCCGTCGGGGCCGGCGCCGAATTGATCGACGGGCTGGCGGCCAGCGGGCTGGCGCTCGAAAGTCAGGCGATCAAGGTCCTGACCGGGAAAGGTATATTTGAAACGAAGTACCTGATCGGGGCGGACGGGGTTTACAGCCGGATCGGGGAGTGGTCCGGCCTGACCAAAAAGAGAAAGATCAACACTACTCTTGAGATCGAGTTGCCGGGCCTTGACCAGGATCCGCAAACGGCTTTTATCGGTTTCGGACAGGTCAGGCGGGGGTACAGCTGGTCGTTCCCGAAATCGGACGCTTATTCGGTCGGCATCGGCGGCCGAAGCGGCGAAAAACTGAAAGTCGAACTTGACCGCTGGCTGACTTTTTTGGGCTATAGCGGCAGAAGAGATTTTAAAATAACCGGGCATGCTTTGCCGGAGCCGGTTATTGGCGCCCGACTGCAAAAAGGCGGCCTGCTTTTGGCGGGCGACGCCGCCGGCCTGGTCGGCCCGCTGACGGGGGAAGGGATCCGATACGCGATCCAATCGGCCGGCATTGCCGCCCAAGCTATCATTGCCGGCGAGATCGGCAGTTACAGCCGGCTCATTTATCGGCAGATCAGTTCGG
>JAQUOB010000187.1 GCA_028717325.1 Candidatus Margulisiibacteriota bacterium | reverse complement strand
CGTCTCGATAGAATTATAGCTTTGCCGAGAATTTAAGGCAAGCCCGACGTTCTATTGTCGATCAATTATTTATAGGAGGAAAACAATGGTTGGAAAAACAATGCCTGCAGGAATATCTGGCCCCAAAGGTCCTGGTCTCCACAAATGCGGTCTGCAGCCCTGGACGGCCGCCGATCTTGGTTTGACCGTCTCACTAAACAAATCCGGTCAGGAAAAAATCGTGGCACTGCAAATGACCGCCCGGCTGCGCGGCGCGCAATTAAACTTTAGTCTGACCGATTTCGTCAATAAAAAGGGCTTTATTGCCGGCCTGACCGATCTAAAAAAACACGAAGAGCTCGTCGGAGAATTAAGCCGTGTCACCGGCCTGAAAGTGCGTTTATTACACCCGATGGAAGCCCGCCAAATCCTGGAATCACCGAAGCTGACTGGCTTTCGAAATAAATTGAAACGCGGCGGCATCTCTTCTCTCGTCACCCAAACCGACCCGCAGCTGACCGTCATCAAAGAAGACGGCAAGGGGGGAGAAACAAAAACTCATGTCCGCCTTTACGGCACGATCAACGGCGGCATAACTTACACGGAAAAACCGGTGATCGTCAATCCGGCCGAATTTGGGATAATTCTGGTCGTAGCTAAATAATCATGAACATAAATGGATCAGCAAGAATCGGTTGGAGGACAGCCACAATAGCCGCCCTGGGACTCGCTTCGCTCTCCTGCGTCCGGGGCGCCAAACCGGCGGCTGCGGCAAGTCAGGCAACCGCACCACAAGCCGAAGCTTTTTATGGCGGCCGGGCTATTTTGATCGAGAGCCGGTGCTGGCCCCGGAGCTTTGCGCTGGGAACGATCGACGGAGTGCCGTCCAATCCGGTTTTTCGGATCGCTCCGGGAGAGATCCCGACCGAGGGCTTCAGTTTACGGGTCAACGGCCGAATAAAACCGGTTGCGCAAAATAATGATCATATTATTCTGGGAATAAGGCTATATAATCCCGAACCGAAGGCAGATGAGAAAAGAGCTAACTGCTGCTGGGAGGAAATCGATACCTTAAGATTTTTAAGGGCAAATCAGGCAAATAATAACTATGTGACGATCGATTATTTTAATTATCATAATCAATGCATGCTGCCGAAAAATTTTGTAATCGAATTGTTCTTCTACGAGCCGGTTGAGGCCTCGCTGACGGTCGAGATCACCCCTAAGCCCGACCTGCCGTCCTGTACTTTAAAATAGCGAAATCAGACACGGCGTGATATAATCACTCTCGTGAAACCGCTTAATTTCCAGCAGATCACGGCGCAGTTGAACGCCTTCTGGGCGGGCCAGGGCTGTGTCATCCGCCAGCCGTATGATGTGGAAAAAGGGGCCGCCACGATGTCCCCCGCCACCTTCTTCGGTGTCCTCGGCCCCAAAGAGCACAACGTCGCTTATATCGACCCAGTCAGGCGCCCGACCGACGGCCGCTACGGCGAAAACCCTAACCGTCTCTTCCACTATTTCCAGTACCAGGTCATTATGAAACCTTCGCCGCTCGATATTCAGGATAAGTACCTCGACTCGCTCCGTTCGCTCGGCATTGAACCGGCCAAACACGACGTCAGGTTTGTGGAGGACAACTGGGAATCGCCGACGCTGGGCGCCTGGGGCACCGGCTGGGAGGTCTGGGCGGAGGGCATGGAGATCACGCAGTTCACCTATTTCCAGCAGTGCGGCGGCTTTGACTGCAAACCGGTTTCGGTCGAGATCACCTACGGCCTCGAGCGGATCGCCATGTTCATCCAGAAAGTCGACAACGTCTACAATATCAAATGGAACGACAAAGTAAAATACGGCGACATCTACCTGCCGCAGGAGCGGGAACAATCAAAATATAATTTTGAGACGGCAGACGTCGAAGCGGTCTCACTCCTTTTCGGCATTTATGAAAAGGAAGCCCTGCGGCTGTTAAAGAGCGGCGAGGTTATCCCCGCCTACGATTATATTTTAAAATGCTCGCATTCTTTTAATATTCTCGACGCGCGCGGCGCCGTTTCCGTTTCCGAGCGCATGACCTACATCTTGAGGATCAGGAAGATGGCCCGGGCCGCCGCCAAGCTCTACGTAGAAGGACAGAATGCCAAAAATTTCTAAACCATTTAACGCCTTGCTCGAGATCGGCTGCGAAGAAATTCCGGCCCGGTTCATGCCGGAGTTCTTGAAAGACCTGAAACTGAAAGCCGAAGAAAAGCTAAAAAGAGAACGACTGACATTCACGCACATCGCCACCGTTGGTACATTCCGACGCCTGACGCTTTTTATAGAGGGCCTGCCGGCCAAACAGAACGACCAGACGGATGAAGTCAGGGGCCCGTCGGCGGAAGTCGCTTTTGACGCCTCGGGCAAACCGACGCAAGCGGCGCTCGGCTTTGCCGGCTCGCAGAAGGTCGATGTAAATTCGCTGAGCGTCCGGACAGTTAACAACCGCAATTACGTTTATGCCAAAGTGGTGCGCAAAGGCAAACTGACGGCCGACGTGCTCAAAGCCGTCTTTCCGGAAATTATCACTACACTTTATCAGCCGCTGGCGATGAGATGGTCCGACCTTGATTTTAAATTCATCCGCCCTATCCACTCCATCGTGGCTTTACTGGATAAACAGGTGGTAAAGTTTGAGCTGGCCGGGGTAAAGTCAGGCAATGTGACTTTTGGACACAAGTACGAAAGAATTACGAATGCCAAATTACGAATTACGAATTGTGGAATTGACTATTATAAAGATAAATTGAGAAAATTCGGCGTGATCGTCGATCAAGAAGAGAGAAAAGCGCTGATCAAAGAACAGGTTGAGGCCGTGGCCAAGAAAGCCGGGGCCCGAGCGCTGATCGGCGCCGACTTGCTTTCGGAAGTAACTTTCCTGGTCGAGAATCCAAAAGTTTACCTCGGCAGTTTCAAAAAAGAGTTCATCAATATCCCGCAGGAAGTCCTGATCACTTCGATGAAAAAGAACCAGAAATATTTTTCGCTGACGGATGAAACAGGCAAAATACGGCCGGGCTTCGCGGTGGTGACGGATAACTGCTCCAATCCCCAGGTCGTGGCGGGCAACGAAA
>JAQUOB010000186.1 GCA_028717325.1 Candidatus Margulisiibacteriota bacterium | reverse complement strand
GGCCGTCGGCCTTGACCACGATCGGCGCCCCCATTTCATTAATATAAGCAATGGCTTCCGCCGATTTGTTGAAGATCCCGGATCGGGCGGTCGGAATGTCATATTTGGTCATGATCTGTTTGGCAAAGACCTTGCTGCCCTCGATCATCGCCGCTTCCCGGCGCGGGCCGAAGATCTTCAATCTTTCTTTTTCAAACAGGTTGACTATGCCGGCCACCAGCGGCGCTTCGGGGCCGACCACCGTCAGGTCGATCTTATTGTCCAGCGCGAATTTTTTTAAGGTCTTAACATCGTCCGCTTTTATTTCAACGTTTTCCGCTAACCCCGCTGTGCCGGCGTTGCCCGGCGCGCAGTAAATTTTGTCGACTTTCGGGCTCTGCGCGATCTTCCAGACCAGGGCGTGCTCGCGTCCACCGGACCCAATCACTAATATTTTCATGATTTGCCTCCGTATTTAAACTCACCTCCGGCTCGCTTCGCTCGCCACCTCCTCTCTTAAAAAGAGAGGAGGTTCAAGGTGAATATTATTATATTTCCAATACACCCCCTCTCTTTCTAAGAGAGGGGGATGGGGGGTGAGTTATTCTCCCTCATGTCGATTAATGACAGTTGTGCCGTTTCAAAACCGTTAAATTCATTGCACTCCAGATTAAAGGCAAGGTCGTATTCTTTCTGGCCGGCCAGACCGTCGGCTAAATTACCCAAACCGAAACCGATCGCTTCCAAATTGACGCCGCCGTCACCTTCAAACCGCGCCTTGAGATGTTTGCTGGTTTTGCCGACTTTTCGAAAATCCGACAAAGTTACCCGCTTGATCATAAAGACCGGCGCCGGGTTGCCCTCGCCGTGCGGCGCCAGCAGTTCCAGTTCTTTGATCATGTTGAGAGATATCTGCGCCGGGTCAAGTTCGGCATCGATCTCGATCTTCGGGATCAGATCTTCCGGCTTGATCCGTTTTTCCACTTCATCTTTCAATCGGCTCTTCAACTCGGGAATATTTAGAAGCGCGATCTCAAAGCCCGCCGCCCCCTCGTGACCGCCAAAATCAATGAACAGGTCGCGGCAGGTATTCAACAGAGAAAAGATATTCAACCCTTCGACGGAGCGGGCCGAGCCCCTGCCTACCCCGTCTTTAATGCCGATCAAGACCGTCGGCCGCGAATAAGCGTCAACGACCTGTGAAGCCACGATCCCGATGACGCCCGGGTGCCAGTCCTGGCCCGACAGCAGGATCAGTTTATTGTCGGCCAGGTAATTTTCATCGATTGAAGAAAAAACTTCTTCCTTGATCGAACTGCCCAGTTCCTGACGGCGCGAATTGATCCGGCCCAACTCACGCGCTAATTCGCCCGCCTCCAGCTGATTATCTGAAAGCAGCAGCTCGACCGATTTTGAGGCGTGCTCCAACCGGCCGGCCGCGTTGATACGCGGGGCCAGGCCGAAATAAATATTGTTGACCGTAATTTTCCCCGAGAGGGAGGCGGTTTCGGCCAGATGCTTAACTCCCAGCCGTTTTCTCTGATCGATCAAATTAAGCCCGGTAACTGCCAGTATCCTGTTCTCATCGGTCAGCGGGACAACATCAGAGATCGTCCCTAAGGCCGCCAGATCAAGCAGGGACGTCAGAAAGCCGCTGTCTTTGATGCCGGCCAGCCGCAACAGAGCCCAGGCGAACTTGAACGCCACGCCCGCTCCGGACAAATGTTTTGAAGGATGTTCGCCCTCGAGCTGTTTGGGATTGACGATTGCCAGGGCCTTCGGCAATTTTTCGGGCAGGTTGTGATGGTCGGTAACTATGACGTCGAGTCCCAATCGGTTCGCCTCCTCGACTTCCGCGAAGCTGGAAATGCCGCAGTCAACGGTGACGATAAGCTTCGAACCGGACCCGGCGATCTTATTGACCGATTCGAGCGAGAGACTGTAGCCCTCGCCATAGCGGTGGGGAATATAATAGGCGGTTTTTATCCCCAGGAACTTAAAAGCCTGGACCAGGATCGCCGTGCCGGTCACGCCGTCGACATCGTAGTCGCCGTAAACCGTCACCAGCTCGCCCCTTTCTCCGGCCAGCAGGACGCGTTTAGCGGCGGCTTCAATATTGGGGATTTCGAAAGGGTCTCTCAAGCAGCTCAGGCGCGGCCGGATAAAACTCTCCGCCGGCTGGAGATCGGTGATCCCCCGGTTCAAAAGTATTTGCGCGGCCAGCGTCGAGATATTTAACCCACCGGCTAATTTTGAAGACTCTGCAATTCTTGCGGGATGGAGGAGCCACTTTTTCATTTATATTTATTATAAGCGAATATGATGGAGAAAGCCATAATCAGGCCAAAAAGCGTAACCAGGCTGATCACCGCCCCCAGCTTGAAAGACAGCGGCTCATAAACAAATTTGACCTCACGAAACCCTTTGGGCACCGGCACGGCGCGGAACATAAAATTTGCCCGGTAAATTTTCGCCTCCCGGCCGTCGACGTAGGCTCGCCAGCCGGGATAAAACCATTCGCTGGTGAACCAAAAGCCGCCGGGGGAGTCGACTGGCTCTTCCAGGATAACTGCGCTTCTCGGCTGAAAACCGGGCTGGGAGATCCGGTCAAGTATTTCATTCCGATCGGGCATAAAAGCCGACTTTGGCACAAAGAAGGCGCGCGGCAAAACATTGGTGTTCTCATAAAGAAAAGTCGTTTGTTTGGCCGGGCCCCTATTCAAGGCCAGCAATTTATAGCCCCTTTGTTGAAACGGCCAGGCCGAGACCAGATATTTAACATTGACCAGGTCAAGTATCCTGACGCCGTTCAAGCTATCGAGCGAAACGATCTTCTTGATCAGACGCTCCTGATCGGCCCCTTTGATCGATTCGTAGCCGTCGATCGCCGCCAGGCCGAAGAGCATGTTCTGGTCATAGACCAGCCGGTCGCGTTTCAGAGAGAGGGCGCGCCGGTAGTCGTAAAATTCGCTGTTTTCGTCGAGTATCGTCTGGTTGGCGGTGCCGGGCGCGATAAAATAGCGGAAAGCCGATCTGTCCTTCATCAGCCGGCTGACGTTCGGCGGCACAACATGGTAGTCCTTTGACGGCAGAGAAAAATTGGCGTTGCCGTTAGCCGTGTAAAGATCGAG
>JAQUOB010000185.1 GCA_028717325.1 Candidatus Margulisiibacteriota bacterium | reverse complement strand
GGCGTGTGCATAGGTAGACTAAATAGGGATAGTGCGGGAGGGCCCGGGAAAGCCGCCCTAAAGTTGCCCAACATAAATGAATTCAAGGATAGGTTTCAGGCGATGATAGACGTCCCGCCAGGCTACAACCGTAGGTTTTAATGAAGTACCGTAGCACTTTCCTCTTTCTTTGACATCACTATACCGTAATGATACGGTTTTAAATCGAACTGCCTGGGGTCGCTAAATCCTGCTTGTTTTGCCCATTCGATACATTGTTCAGGCCGGGGACGAATATCCATTAAAGGCCCGCGAGGAGTTGAACTGTCATAATTCCAATGAATAATCCCGATCTTTCCGTTTTGCTTTAATATCCTGTTTGCCTCAAGCAATAAAGCAACCGGATCCTCAAGATGGAGGATATTAAAAAGCATAGCGTAATCAACGCTTTCGGGTTTCAGACCGGTGCCGTCAGCCATAAAATCGCGCAGGACTACTTCAACATTTTTAATTTCCTGTCTGGCTGTTTCCTCTTTCGTAACAGCTACCATCTCCGGCTCAATATCAAAAGCAAACAATTTTCCCGTGATTAACCTGGCAGCCGGGATCGTAAAGGTTCCGTAACCGCAGCCAAATTCAGCCGCGTTAATCACATTGGAGCCCAAACCAAGCGTCTCCAATATTTTCTCAGGCGAGAAAAACCCCTCCCACATCTCGCGTTCCGGCATGCCGCTATCTCTTATTTTCATATATTCTTGCCGCCACTAGATATTTGTTTCTATTTGGAGGAGAGTCCTGGTATCAAACTCCTTATCGGCGGTAACCGGGGACTGAAAAGCGATGCCCAGGTTCATGAATGGGGTCAGCCTGATTTTTAAGCCCTCCAAAAGATAGGCGACAGTCGACGCGTTTGAAATGCCCGAATACTCGATTATCAAGCCCAATCTTTCATTGACATTTATAACCTGTGAAGCAGTAAATTCGCTCATCTTGTCGCTTGGACCGTAATGCCAGGCCAGATGCAGCGGCTGTCCCCAGAACTTTTTAATGGCGGTCAGACCGACCTTAAATTTAGCCGTCGTTTCCCCGGTTGCGCCGGGCATCTCATTCTCCACGATCGCCGCGATTCCTTCTTCTTTATCCTGACTGCGTAAAAAAGCGAACTGCAGCATGATCTCCGTCCCATCTCTTTGAATATCGTCATTGCGGATATGAAGGCCGACCCTGTCCCATAATCCCGTTTCCAGATGCGCGCCGTATCCGTTCTGGGAAATGCCCGCCAGTCTCTGTTGAAATCCGAGTATCCTCAAACTTACCTTCCCCGGATCGTCCGGCATTCCCATGTGCGCTAAAAAGGGGTGAAATTCATGCATCTGCCCCTCCATGGACCCCATCTCTTTCGGCATCCATCCTCCCATCATCGGCATCATCTGGGCCAGAGAGTACCCCGAAAGCAGAACTAATAAAGTCAAAATAACGTTTATTTTTTTCATTTGGATCCCGCCTTCTTCATCTCTTTTGACGCGTACTTTTCCGGACTATTATCAAACTCACATTTGTCATGCAAATTAGGGCCTTTCGCCATTGCGCTCACGAATTAATTATATAAGCAGTTACGCCTTATTCGCTCGTTTTTCTCTTTTCAGCGCCCGTTTTTCCTTAAGCGATAATTTCGCGACTTTCTTAATATTCTTACTGCTCCCTTGTTCTTTGTTAGCCATTTTCTTTCCTCCTATCGGATGACGGTAATCTGATCGATCCTATACAATCATACCTGCCGCCTGAAGTTATTTCAACGCGTTTGGCCCGCCAGCCCGCTTTGCCGAGAGGCGAGCCGGCGCTCATTGCTTTTTTGCCGTTTAAAGATTAGTATTACAACGCCATGTCTAAAGAAGAGAAAGCCCCTTTTAACATAAAATCTTCTATTTTTACGGAGGCCGAGGTTTTGATCGCCAATAAGCAACTGGGCAAACCCGCGCTCAATGACCCGGTCATTATTTCGCGTTTATTCAAGCGCATCACCAATAAAACTTTGAAAAATATCCGCCCGGACAAGCGCCTGGTAATTACCCGCCCTTTCCGTCCCGGCAGTGAAGCCCACACTATTAATATCGTCAACCGCCTCCTGGCTCTGGACGAACCCAAGGTCAAAACTCTGCTCAAGCAAACGCTCAAGGATTTTGCGCACCGCCACAAGGGGATCGAAGCTATCCTGATGAGCAATTACCAGAGGATCGCCGGATACGTAAAGGAGCCGGCGGCCCTGTCGGAAGAAAGAAAGCTCTTGCTCGGCTCTTGTTTTACGATGGAATACTCCATCGAATCGGCCGCCCTGTTCAATCCTTCGGTCGTCATCTATCCCAAGCAGAACCAGATGAAGAAGGGGCAGACCCGCGTTATTTTTAGCTTCCGCGCGACCGGCGAAGGGCATATATCCTCGATCGTTTTCCGCAGCGCGATCATTGACCAGGATAATTCAATTTTTCTGGAGCCGGTCAGCCCATTTTTAGGCACGCCCGAGATCGTCTTGAATACAACTTACGACCGGGAACTGTTTAAGGCCAAACTTGAGGAGATGGGACAGTTCAGCGAAGCGGCTAAGGCGATCTTCTTGCGCCTGCCGGCCAGTTTTACGCCGGAAGAAATGGGCCAGGCAATTAACGCCATCCAGGCCGGCAATGCCTTTTCCCCCACCGATATGGCTGATACCATTGTCCACCTCAAGTGGCTGGCGGAATCGAATTATGAGGTTTTTTTTCCGCACGGCCAGCTGATCTCGGAGCGGGTCATTTTCCCTCTGTCGCAAAACGAAAGCAACGGGGTGGAAGACGCCCGCTTTGTCCGGTTTGTTGATGACGACGGAAGCGTGACCTACTACGCGACCTATACCGCTTATAACGGCCGGGAAATCCTGCCGCAACTGATCGAAACAAAAGATTTTCACTGTTTCAAGATCTCCACCCTGAACGGCCCCCTGGCGCGCAATAAAGGGATGGCCCTTTTCCCGCGCCGGATCAACGGCCAGTATGCCATGATCACGCGCAGCGACGGGGAAAATCTCTATTTAAGCTATTCCAATAATATCCATTTCTGGTATGAAGGGGTAAAGATCGAAGCGCCGGAAAACTCCTGGGAGCTGGTCCAGATCGG
>JAQUOB010000184.1 GCA_028717325.1 Candidatus Margulisiibacteriota bacterium | reverse complement strand
TCAGCACGGTATCCGGGTTAAGCTCAACCGACGGGCTCTCCGTTAGCTTCGATTCGCTCGGCTCCTCGCCCGGCTTTAGTTTTTGCCCTAGCAGGGTCTCAAAGGCCAGCTTCGTGAGCCGCAAACCGTTCTCCGCCTGCAGTTTGGCGATCTCGACATTGGCCACCTGGGTCTTAACGCGCAGCAGATCGACGTTGCTGCCGATCCCGGAATCATAAAAGACCTGCGTCTGCAGCAGGTTGCGGTTCAAATTATCGAGCGAGGCCTTGATCACGTCGAGGCTTTTTTTGGCTTTCAAATAATCATAGAACGACGCAGTCGTGTTCAGTGCGGTCTCGTTGGCCGCCCGCAGATAATCCTGGTAGGCCGCCTGATAGCTGATGTCGGCGATGTTGTAACCGACCAGCAACTTGCCGCCGGTGAACAGAGTTTGGTTGACGGTCAATGAATAAGAGGTCAGGTTGGCTGCTTCATTGGGCCCGGTAGCCAGGGTTCCACCGCCGAATTGCTGCGGCAGCACGATGACGGGATATTCAACGAAATTCTGGCCGCCGCTCGCGTTGGCGCTCACGTGCGGCAGGAAATTGCTGAACGCTTCTCCCCTTCTGGCCCCGGCTACGTTAACTTTTTCCCAGGCGGCCACGACCGCCGGGTTCTTAGCCAGCGCGATGTCCACGCTTTCTTTCAGCGTCAAGGCGTCGGCGTGGCAGGCAAACACTAAAAGGAACAAACAAAGAAATTTTTTCATGACGTTCATTGCTTCCCTGCCCTTCGCCTGGCCAGCCGCGATTCGATGACGTAATAGACCGTCGGCACAAAGACCAGTGTGATCGAAGCCGAGACCATCAAACCGCCGATCACGGACACGGCCATCGGCTTCCAGAATCCGGCACCTTCGCCGCGGCTCAACACGATCGGGAGCAGGGCCAGGATCGCCGTTGCCGAGGTCATCAGGATCGGCCGCAGCCTGGTCTTGCCGCCCTCAAGCACCGCTTCTCGTAAATCTTCGCCGCGGTGGCGCAGTATATTAATGTAATCAACGAGCACGATGGAATTTTTAACGGCGACGCCGGCGACCAGGATCAGCCCGATGAAGGCCATGATCCCGAAAGGATTGCCGGTCAAAAATAGCGACCAGATCACGCCGGCCAGAGCGAACGGCACGGCGAACATGATGATGAACGGGTCCATCAGCGATTCGAACTGCGCCACCATGACAAGATAGATCAGGGCCAGGCCCAGCAGCAGTGAAATGGTGAGCGACCGGAAGCTCTCCGCGATCTGTTCGGCGGAGCCGGCGATCTTGACGGTCAGATCGGCCGGCTTGGCCGTTCTGCCGATCAGCTTCGAGACATCCGAGATGACGTCGCCCAGCGGCCGCCCGAAATAATCGGCCTGGATCTTGACGATCCTCTGCTGGTTCTGCCGCTGGATGTCCTGCGGGCCCCGGCGCAGCTCCACCCCGGCAATGTTGCCCAGCGTGATGTTCTGGCCGGTCCGCGTGGTGACATAAACATTTTTGATGTCCTCCAGGTTCTTGCGGCCGGCTTCCTTCAGCCGGACAAAAATATCGTACTGGTCACCGCCCTCACGATACTGGCTGGCCGCATTGCCGTAGATCGCGCTCCGCGCCGCCGTGGCCACATCGTACATCGTCAGGCCCAGGCCGGCGGCCTTGTCGCGATCAACGTTGAGCGCGTATTCGGGATTAGATTTTTCCCGGGTCACGGCCGGATCGACCACGCCCGAGACCTTGGCTACCTGCGGGAATAGTTTTTCCACATAGGCGTCGATGACGTCAAAGTCGGAACCGTAGATCTCGATCGTCACCGGCTTGCCGCCGCCGGCGATCGAGTTGGCGCCGCTGGAGCCAAAGTCGATGTTCTTGACCCCGGGCGTGGCATAAACTTCCTGCGCCACCACCCGCTGAAGCTCTTTGATGCCGCGTTTTCGCTGATCAAGCGGCACGAATTTGATATAGAACTGGCCGACGTTGGGGCCGGAGGCCCCGCCCAGGCTCAAGCGGGCGCCGCCCGAACCGGCCTGGATCATAATAAACTGCATCTCCGGCAACTTCGGGATCAAGCGTTTTTCGATCGATTTCATCGCATCGGCAGTCCTGTCCCAGCGCGAACCGGCCGGCAGGGTCAGCGTCGCCTGGATCAGGCCGTTGTCCTGATCGGGAAAAAATTCTGTCCCGACAAAACCGAACAGCACCAGACTGACGAAGAACAGGAGGGAAAGGACCGTGATCACCCGTCGGCGGTTGTTGAGCGCCCATTCCAGCACGCGCCGGTAAATATTCTCGATCGAGCCGAAGATCGCTTCGCTCCGTTCATACAAATTGGCCATCAGGCCGCCCGGCGAGCCGGCAGCGGACTGTTGGCGCACTTCCAGTATTTTGGCGCTCATCATCGGCGTCAGCGTCATCGCGGTCACAAAAGACATGGCGATCACAACGATCGTAATGATCGATAACTGGGCAAAAAAGATGGCAATAAAACCCTGCATCAGCAGCATCGGAATGAAGATCACGAGATTGGTGGTCGTTGAGGCCAGCACGGCGCCGGCGACTTCGTTCGTCCCGTTGATCGCGGCGTCGTCTCGCCCCTCGCCTTGCTTTTCGCGGTGGCGGTAAATATTTTCCAGCACGACGATCGCGTCATCGACCACGATGCCGATCGAGATGATGATCGAGGCCAGCGAGATGATATTGATCGAGGCGCCGGAAAAATACATAAAGATAAAAGCGGCCAGGATCGAGAACGGCATCGCCAGCGACACGATCAGCGAACCACGGACATTTCTCAAGAAGAAGAGCACGGTCAGGATGACGAACAGGAAAGAATACATTAGCGTGCGCGAGAGCTCTTCGATCTGGCGCACGATCGACTCCGAGGTATCGGAAACATAAGTGATCTTAAGATCGGGCGGCAGGTCGGGCCGCATCTTCTCAAGAGCTTGGCGGATGTCGCCAACGACCCGGACGGTGTTCGAGCCCGACTGTTTCTGGACCTGGATCATCACGCCCGGCTTGCCGTTGACCTCGGTCAGGTTATCCTGCTCTTTATAGGAGTCGGTGACATCGGCCACGTCGGCCAGATAGATGTTCCGTCCGTTGAAACTGCCGATGA
>JAQUOB010000183.1 GCA_028717325.1 Candidatus Margulisiibacteriota bacterium | reverse complement strand
GAGAGCTCTTTCTCAAGCGCGTGACCACTTTGATCGAGCCGGCCATGACTCTTGTGGTCGGGATCGTTGTTGGCGTGGTAGTTTTAGCCATGTTTCTGCCGCTCCTAAATATGGTTTCAAGTTTGCAGTGAGGTCGGTCGGTTACGGGCCCGCAGCCCGTATCGTTTTGGGTTATGGTTTAGGGGCTGGATGCCCGTATCGTAATTTGTTGTAGTTGCGGCACTTGCCAAACACCTTTGCCGATACGGGTTTCGTAACCGTAACCATTGACGGGAAAAGAGGAGGTGAAATATGGATGAGAAGAAAAAGATCGTAAGTTTCAGGGACTTAGAAGTTTATCAAAATACGTATTCGGCAATGATTCGTATTTATAAAACGATTATTCCTGCCCTTCCAAGAGCGGAAAACTATGATCTTAAAGATCAAATCAGCAGAGCAAGCAAAGCTGCGCCGAGGCTGATAGCGGAAGGGTATGCAAAAAAGCATCAAAAAATGGGCTTTCAAAAATATTTGGACGATGCAATGGCGGAATGCAATGAGATGGTTGTTTCGTTGTCTCAATGCAGAGACCTGTACAATGTTGATTGTGAAGACTTGATCGATCTTTATGATAAATCCGGAAGGCAGCTTTATCGGCTATCTATAGCTTGGACAAAGTTTAAGGAGAAGGGTTATACAAATACCGTAAACGAATAACGATACTGGCATCGTAACCCTAACCTTAACCGGATTGCGATTCTCTTTGATACAATCTATAATCTTAGGAGGTGAGAAGAAAATGAAAAATGAAAAATTTAAAATGAAAAATGGGTTTACGCTGGTTGAGATACTGGTCGTTATTGGTATTATAGGGTTGCTGGCGGTCTTCCTAGTGCCGAATCTGCTCGGCGCGCGTGACCGGGCCAAGGAAACGGCGGTCAAGGGTATCATGCACACGGTCCAGCTGGCGATCGAGGCTTATCAGATGGAAAATAGCGTTTATCCGATCGGCGCCAATATTCCCCTCGAGTCGCTCTGTAAAAATTATCTCATGGCCGGCGGCTACATCGCTTCGGTGCCGAAAAACCCCTTTACCGGCAAAGAGTACACCGATGGGGACGCGGCCGGCAAGGTCATCTACGATTATAACGACTCGACCGGAGCTTATACTCTGACCGGATACAAGCGGAATGGCTTTTCGGAAATACTCAAGCTCTCTAACATGTAGGAGTGACAGGGAGCGACAGGGATTGGCAGGGAAGAGCAGGGATATGAATGGGGGAGGGACAGATGGATGGGAAGGGGTATGAAAAATTAATTGCCTGGCAAAATGCTTATAAATTAAGAAAAATGATTTATGATGTTACTGCCAGGTTCCCGAAAGTGGAAATACGCAGGATATCTCAAATGCGCGATGCTGCCAGATCGATCAAACAAAATATCCAAGAAGGTTATGGCAAAGGTTCGATCAAAAAATATATGTCATATCTGTCGATCTCACATGATTCTGCCGCGGAGCTCCTTGGTGACATCAGGGATTGTTATGATGATAAACTGATCTCCCAAGACGAATTTAAAGTGCTTGATCCTTTAACCGGCAAAACTATTTATATCTTGAAAAGATTGATCCAATCTCTCAGGGCCAAGGAAAAAACAGATACCTGGATCAATTATTATGATTATTATCAAATCAAACCGGCAAAAGATTAAATGTTGAAGGCAAAAAACATAGCTTTAATATTTTCCTTGCTCATCCTTGCTATTCCCTGTCACTCCTTGTCAATCCCCGCTCATGATCCTCACGGCGTTTTGCGCTTCAGCCTGGGCGGCGAAGTCTCCGTCATGAACCCGATCCTTTCGACCGACAGCGTTTCCTCGGCGGTCGAGGGTGCGATTTTCAGCGGCCTCGTTACGGTCAACGAGAAGCTGGAGATGGTTCCCGACCTGGCGCGGAGCTGGAATGTTTCAAAAGATGGTAAGGTCTGGACATTCCATCTGCGCGATGACGTCAAATGGCACGATGGCGTCCCTTTTTCCTCCGAAGACGTCAAATTTACCTTCGATTCGATACTAAATCCAAAGGTCAATTCCGTCCGCCGCAGCGATTATATTATCGACGGCCAGCCGATCCAATTTAAGGTCATTGACAAAGACACGATCCAGGCGATCCTGCCCCGGCCCTTTGCCCCTTTTCTCGTCAATGCCGGCATCGGCATTATCCCGCAACATTTACTGGCGGACAAAGACATCAACACGGCCGAATTTAACCGGCGGCCGGTCGGCACCGGCCCTTTTATCTTTAAAGAGTGGCGGCCGGGCGACCATGTGACCGTAGTCGCCAATCCCTCATATTATCTCGGCCGACCGCTCCTCGAATCGATAATTTACAAAGAGATCCCGGATGAGAATTCGCGGCTGGTCGCGCTGGAAGCCGACGAGATCGATGAAACGGATATACCGCCAAAAGATCACGAGCGGCTGAAAAAAACCAAAGGCGTGAACGTTTTCGAATACGACGCTTTGCTTTACACCTATCTGGGCTTTAATCAGGCCAGTCCAAAGTTTGCCGACCGGCGGGTCAGGCAGGCGCTGGCTTACGCGACGGATAAAAAACAGCTGGTCGATCTGATCTTCAAAGGGCTGGCGACGCCGGCCTATGCTCCGTCGGCGCCGGTTTCCTGGGCCTATTCCGCCGCTGTCCCCAGGTACGATTATGATCCGGAGAAAGCCAGGCGCCTGTTGAAAGAAGCGGGCAAGGAAAACCTTAATTTCACCATCCTCGTCAACCAGGGCAACAAGGAGCGGGAGAAGGCGGCGGTCATTCTGCAGCAGCAGTACAAGAAGATCGGCGTTAATGTGAACATCCGGGTCATGGAGTGGTCGGCGCTGCTCAAGATCGTCAATGCGCCCAAGGACCCGAAAGATTTTGACGCGGTCATCATGGGCTGGTCGCTGGGGCTTGATCCCGACGCCTATTCGATCTGGCACTCCAGCCAGTATCCCCGCGGCTTCAATTTCGTAAAGTATAATAATCCCGAAGCGGACAAACTGCTGGAGGCCGGCCGGACGGCGATCGAAAAATCAAAACGCCGGCAGATCTACGCCAAACTGTGGAAGAGCATTGCCGCCGACCAACCTTATGTTTTCCTCTGGTATCCCAAATCGGTGGTGGGTGT
>JAQUOB010000182.1 GCA_028717325.1 Candidatus Margulisiibacteriota bacterium | reverse complement strand
GCCAGACCTGGGGTATAATCGTGACCATCGTTTTTATGTTCACCTTTTATGTCTTTGCTTCTGTCTTTCGTTCGCTGGGGCGCGGCGGGGTCCTGCCGCCGGAGGTGGCGGCCTTTACGCCGCAGGTTTCTTTCACGCTCATCGGTTTCGCCCTGTTATATTTTGAAGGGAAATTTCATTGATGAAAGAGCTGGCCGAGATCAGGAAAAAATTGAACGAGAACCCCGGCGACCCGCTGGCTTTGCGCGGCGCGGCCAGGCACTATCTGGCCGAGGGCTATTATAAACAGGCGCAGGCAACTTATCTTTCGGCCTTTGAATCCTCGCCGCGGCTTCTCCCCGGGATCCTGCTTGATTACGAAGCCCGGCTCGGCGCCGAGCCGCAAAAGATCGGACCGAGATTATCGCTCTCCGGCCTGCTACTCTCGATCGGCGAGTCCGACGCCGCCATCCTTGAGCTGGAGGAGCTCCTCGAAGCCAACCCGCAGAACGTGGAGAGCTATAACGTCCTCGGCCGGATCTATATCAGGCGGAACCGGATCGACGACGCCATCGCCCTGCTTGAGCGGTCGATCGCGGCCGGGGTCCGGGACGTCAACCTGACGGAAACGCTGGCCGCGGCCTACCTCGAAAAGGGGAGGATGAACGAAGCGATCAAGTTCTATGAAGAGATCCTGGCCCAGAAGCCGGGCGACAAACAGACACTGCGCAGCCTGGGGGAGCTCTACACACGGATCGAAGATTACAGCCGCGCGGCCAAAAACTACGCGGCCATGTTCTCCGACGATCCCGAAGTCGTGCGCGAGGTCATCCAGCGGCTGGAGGAACTGCTCAAGAAAGTCGAAGGCAGTATCGAGATACGCGAGATACTCTCCGATATCTATATGAAAGTCATCGATCCCGAGGCGGCCGTCGCCAAACTGCGGGAGATACTGCGGCTCGAGTCGACCAAGTTGGGCGAGGCGGTCATCAAGCTCAAAGCGATCTTGAAAAATTATCCGAACCACCCGACGGCGAGCCTGGCGCTGGCGGAGGCCCTCTACCGGCAGGGCAATTACAGCGAAGCGGTGGAGCTCTACCATCAGCTCTTGAGGGTCAAACCCGACCTGATCGAAGAGATCATCAAGGGCTATCACGAAGTGCTCGATACCTGCCCGGACCAGGTGCTGGCCCGGGCCTACCTGGGCGAGGCGCTGCTGGCCAAAAATCTGGTGCTTGAAGCGCTCGACGAATTCGGCAAGATGGTCGAAGCCGATCCGACCGTGGCCGATACTGTCATCAAAAAATGCCGCGAGGTTCTGCGCGCCCAACCCCAGCTTTTGCCGGCGCACACAATCCTCGGCCGGGCTTACCTGGCCAAGGGCGATTACCAGCGGGCGGCGGTTGAGGGCGAAGGGGCCATTGCCATCGACAAAAATCTGACCTCCGCCTATCTTCTGCTGGGGGAGGCCTACAGCCGCCTCAATCTTTTGCGCAAGGCGTCACAAACCCTGCGCACGGCGCTGATGCTCGATCCCGCCGACATAGAGATACACGAAAAATACCGCCAAGTGAGAGAAAAAGAGATCGAGCTGGAGATCGAAGGGCTCAAAACCCGTTTGCATGAAGACCAGTGGAAGCTCTCCCTGCATCTTGACCTGGCCAAGCTTTATCTCGATAAAGGCAACCGGGAAGAAGCCGTCCGGGAGTCACAGCTGGCGCAAAAAGACCAGGCCAAAGCGGCGGCGGCCTTTTCGCTTTTAGGCGGCATCTACCGCGCCGACGGGCGGTTCGATCTGGCCGCCGAGCAGTACAATCGCGCGCTCGCGGCGGCGCCCGCTCCCGACCAAGCCAAACTGCTCCGGTTCAATCTCGGCTCGACCTGCGAGGCGCAGGGCGACATCCGCAAGGCGATAAAAATTTACGAAACCATACTTCAGGAGGATATCGATTTCGGCGGCTTGAAGAAGCGGATCAAGAATTTAAAAACCACCACACTGCTTAGCATGCGCAACCACTCGCTTATGGCCGTCATCGCCGATTTCCCGGCGGTTGTTGGGTCCGGCAAAAAGGATATCATTGCCATCTGGGGCCGGGACCCGCGGCTGGCCGGCCGCGCCCGCAAAGAGGAGATGAACGTTTCTTTCGGGCAGGAGCACAACCAGGAAGGTTTTGAGTTTTTCATGAAAGGCATGTTCCCCGCGGCCGAAGAAGAGTTACTACTGGCCGTCGGCCTCGACCGCCGCTTCGGCTGCGCTCTCAGCAATCTCGGAGTAGTGCTGGCCAAAGCGGGCAAACTCGAAGAGGCCAGGGCGCGCCTTGCCGAAGCCGTCCAGGTCGATCCTGCCTCCTCGGTTTTTTATAACAATCTGGGTGTGGTCTATTTTCTTCTGGGCAAGACTGATCTCGCGGCGACCGCGCTGGAAAAAAGCTTTGCTCTCGATCCCGAAGCGTCGGCCATCTGCCTCAACCTCGGCGATCTCTATTATTTGAAAAAAGACGCGCAGAAAGCCCTGGAGCTCTACCGCCGGGTCGGCGAGTTTGACGTATTGTCCGACCTGGCCCGCCGCCGGCTGTTCTGCAAAGCCCCCTGATGCGGACCAAAATATTTTTGGTCCCGGTCGTTTTTCTCTTTACCTGTTCCGCCGTCCTCGCGGAGGCAACTATTCCGGTCGATATCAAAGCCGACAACCTTAAATATTATGAAGCCACGGGCCTGGTCGAGGCCTCCGGCTCGGTCGAGGTTAAGCTCAAGGATGTGACCATCCGCGCCGATCGTTTGCTGATGGATGAGCGGACGAATGTTGCCACGGCGGAAGGCAACGTTCGGCTGGCCGCCAGCGATTACAGCGCCGTTTCGGACACTCTCGTTTATAACGCCGACACGGAGACCTCGAATTTTTCCAATTTCAAGGTCGGGCTGACGCCGCCCAACCTGAGCGGCCCGCTGTACGTCGACGCCAAAAATTTTACCGACTTGAAAAATAAGATGACGGGCGGGCCGGCGGAGATCACCACCTGCGACCGGGCGGAGCCGCATTTCTTTTTGTTGGCGGATAAGATCAGCTATTATCCCAACGACCATCTGGACGGCCGCAACGTGACGCTGATCGTCGGCGAGGCGCCGGTCTTCTTTCTGCCTTATTTCTATTATGATCTCCATGAACAGCGCCGGAAAAATTGGTCTTTCGGCCACAATGAAG
>JAQUOB010000181.1 GCA_028717325.1 Candidatus Margulisiibacteriota bacterium | reverse complement strand
TGAAGCAGGTCCAGGAAGCTTACACGAAGATAAGAAATACTTGCCGTTTCCTCATCAGCAATCTTGGTGATTTTAATAGTCAGGAGTCGGGAGTCGGGAGTCGGGAGTTGCTGGAAATCGACAAATGGATCCTCCTGCGCCTCAATCGTCTGATCGAGAAGATAACCAAAGCCTATGATGAGTTCGAATTCCACGTCGTCTATCACGGCCTTTATGATTTCTGCGTCAACGACCTGTCGGCCTTTTATCTTGATATGTCAAAGGACCGGCTCTACACCGGCGGCAAAAATTCGCCGGAGCGGCGTTCCGCCCAGTTCGCCATGAATGAAATCTTAAACGCCATGATAAAGTTGATGGCCCCGATACTTTCATTCACGGCGGAAGACATATTGAAATACATACCCCAGGGATCAGGGGCCAGGGATCAGGGACTAGGAAGTGTCTTTCTATTAGATATACCCAAAGCGGACCCGAAATACCTCGACGCTAAGCTTGAAGAGCGCTGGGAAAAGATCCTGAAGCTCAAAGAAGAGGTTTATCGCGAGCTGGAAGCGGTGCGTGGCCGAAAAGAGATCGCCGCTTCAACCGAAGCGCTGGTCGAGATCGGCCTTAAAGGACGGGAATGGGTCAAGGAAATTGAATCTTTGCTGCCGATGGTATTAATTGTGCCCCAGGTTAAATTAGTGGCCGGCGAAACGATCACCGTCAAGCACGCCGCCGGCGAGAAATGCGAACGCTGCTGGCTCTGGAAAGAAGATGTGGGGAAAGTTGCCGAGCATAAAACACTGTGCGGGCGCTGTGCTTCGGTGGTCAAAGCTATTTAAATAACCGAAGCTCTGACTTGTCTAATAAACTCTAATAATTCTTGAGCGCTGGCGAATTGCGTCCGCCCTGATTCGCCGATCAGCCTGAAAATTAGCTCCTTGACCGACTCAGGCAAACGCGAGCCGCGGATCTCTTCATAGGAAACAGACATAGATGCCTGGAAAATTTTTCTCTTATGGTCTTCATCCTCGTTGTGTCGCTCAGCAAGATCCTTGTAACATCTCATGCGTAACCGGAAGAAATCCGGCAGGCAGAGCTCGGCAGCGGTCAATCCGAGGGCGAATAGGTCATCGGCTTTCACTGGCGCCTTTTTATCGACAAAACGCGAATGCGACATGTAACCCTGATGCCCCACTATACATCGGTACTTGCTTTCTATATCAAGTTCTTCCCCTTCCGGCCGTGCCAAAGCAAAATCGATCAATTTGGCTATTCTCCCGTTGGTGAGAATATTACTAGGTTTAATGTCCATGTGAACCAGGCCCTGCTCGTGCAGATAAGCCAAACCCCGGACAGCTTCTTCGATGATAAATAAAGCGGCAGCAATGCGGTCATTCGATCGTTCCACGAATTTCAGGGAGTCCTCGAAATCCTTCAAATATTCAAGGGCCAGAAAGGAAAAGGAGCAATCGAATTTGTCTATCTTCAGTTCATATCGGCCACGGCATAGGCTTCTGATGATATTCGGATGGTCAAGCTGGTTCAGGATAACCGCTTCCCGTTCGATAAAATAGCCCTTCCCAACGGTCTTGGCTATAATTGTTGAGCCTATTTTCACGGCAACTGACATACCGCAGCGCGCCCGCTGCCGGTATATTTCAGAAAATTCGGTGGCGGCGATCAGTTTTTCTTGATCGAAATCATAATTGACCAGCCGCTTCAACCCTAGAACAGGATGAGCTGTATTCCGATTGATAATCTTCATGCCCTATTATCAGCAAAACCGGGCGGTAATTTCACCGATTGAGGCCGCCGCTCTTTTCGTGATATAATTGAATATCCTAAGGACAATTTGCATTTAAAGGAGAAAATATGGTCAATTACGATATCAAAGATAAGAATTTAGCCGCCAAAGGCAAACTGCGGATCGAATGGGCCGAGCGCGACATGCCGGTCCTTTCCCAGGTAAAAGAAAAATTCGCTAAAAGCCAGGTTTTAAATGGCAAAAAGATGAGTGCCTGTCTTCACGTAACCGCCGAGACTGCTAATCTGGTCAGGGCGCTGAAAGCCGGCGGCGCCGACATCGTCCTCTGCGCCTCGAACCCGCTCTCGACCCAGGATGATGTGGCCGCTTCTCTGGTCTTCGACTACGGCATCCCCGTCTACGCGATCAAGGGCGAAGACAACGACACCTATCACAAACACCTGATCGCCGCGGTCGAGCATTCTCCCGTCATCACGATGGACGACGGCTGTGACCTGGTCTCGGCGATTTCCGTTAAGTACCCGGCCATTGCCGGGCAGATCATCGGCAGCATGGAAGAGACCACGACCGGCGTGATCCGGTTGAAAGCCATGGAGCGCGATGGCGTGCTTAAGTTTCCCGTCATCGCCGTCAACGACGCCCAGACAAAAAATTTATTTGACAACCGCTACGGCACCGGCCAGAGCACGCTCGACGGGATCATCCGGGCCACTGACATGCTGATCGCCGGCAAGAACGTCGTGGTCGCCGGCTACGGCTGGTGCGGCAAGGGCTTCGCTCTCCGCTGTAAGGGGATGGGCGCCAATGTCATCGTGACCGAAGTCAATCCGGTCAGGGCGATCGAAGCGGCTATGGACGGCAACCGCGTCATGAGCATGGAAGAGGCAGCCCCCGTCGGCGATCTCTTCTGCACGCTGACCGGCAACATGCACGTTATCCGCCCGGAACACTTTTCGCAGATGAAAGACGGCGCCGTCGTCTGCAATTCCGGCCACTTTGACGTCGAGCTTGATATCAAGGGGCTCCGTAAAATGGCTAAAGAAGAGCGCAAAAACGTCCGCAATTTTGTCGACCAGTTCATCCTGCCGGGCGGCCGCAGTATTTACCTGCTGGCCGAAGGGCGCCTCGTCAATCTGGGCGCGGCCGAGGGGCATCCGGCTTCGGTCATGGATATGAGCTTCTCGACACAGGCGCTGGCGACGGAATTCGTGATCAACAAGGCCGGCCAGCTGGCGAAAAAAGTCCACAACGTCCCGCAGGAGATCGAAGAATGGGTCGCCACCGCCAAGCTCAAATCGATGGGGATTGCTATCGATCAACTGACGCCGGAACAGGCCAAGTATCTGGCTTCCTGGCAGGAAGGAACATAATGACCGAGGAGGACCGGCTGCTCGCAGCGCTCGAACAGGTGCGGCGTGACAAGCACCAGCCCTGGCGCTATATCAGTTTCACTTTCTTGAACGG
>JAQUOB010000180.1 GCA_028717325.1 Candidatus Margulisiibacteriota bacterium | reverse complement strand
TTTTATGACCACGTTCTCCGCCCCGGTCATTTCTTTTTTTCCCTGGCCGTACTGCATCAGCAATAAGCCGCATTGAAAGAGTTTATCTTTATTGCTGACGAAATCATTATAAGAAACGAACGCTTTCATCCCCAGCTCGCCGAACAGTGAAAGAACGGCCGGTTCGTCGGCGTGGAAAGAGTCGATAAAAATCAGTTTGTTCAACACACCCCGTCGGACGGTCGCTTTGATCTCCCGGTCTTCGTAGAGTCCCGACCGGACGAAGATCTCGTTCTGCCCGGTCTTGACTCCGTCTAAGTTGATGGTGAAGAGCACCCGCCCGCCCGCCAGCTCCATTTTTTCGATCAGGCCGGGCGGCAAAAGGCGGCTGACATCGACCAGGGAATAGCGGATCCGGTAGCGGCGGAAAAATTCGGCCGGCTCGAGCAGGTTAGTTAAATTATCCGGTTCCTCGATAACGGTCAGGCCGGTCGCAAAATTGAGCCGCTGGGCGTCGGCGAACGGCGCCAGGATAACGTCCCGCGGGCTTATCTTTCTGTCCTTTAACGCAATGACCAGCGGGTCTTGCGCCACGACGTCGTCCTGCGTGTTATAGGAGAAAATCAGATAATCTTTTTTCAGATTGAGCCAGAAATCGTTGTTCAAAAAGACGGCCGCCGCGAAGAGGCAAAGATAAGCGGCGAGCCGGGCTTTTCTCTCCAGCTGGCCCAGCAGATAAAAAAGCGCGGCCACGACGGTTAAGGCGATCAAAAAGAAAGGCGGCATCATATAGCGCTTGTCGAGCACCGGCACGAGCGAATAGACGATCGAATAGCCAAGGAACAATAAGCCGACGTTTAAAAAGAAAAATCGTTGCCCGCCGTCTCTAATTTTATAAATGACAAAAATAAACGACAGGACAAAAGCCAGGAGATAAGCCCAGAGCGGGCCGTAAAGCGATTGGCCGAAGATGAACAAAAAATTCCCGGGTCCCTGCACGAATATCTTATTAAGAAAATCAATAAAGGAATGATTGCTGAAATAGCTGGCCGCGGTCGGCAGGGGCAAGTGCTCGTGATAGGTCCAATAATCATAGCCGCGGTCGGTGAAGAGCGCGGGGGTGGTGTGAGAAAAGAACGGCTGCCGGAACAAGATCAGATTCCTTAAAAACCAGGGCAGGGCCAGTAAGGCGGCCCAGAGCCACATCTTTTGCAGCCGGCCGGCGGCGGCCGGCGCCAAAAACTTTCTCGCGAGGACCAGCGACCAGAAGAGAAGCCAGACAAAAACCACCTGTTCGCCGGGCCGGATATAATAAAAAGCGGCCAGTGAAACCACACCGCCCCAAAGATATTTCTTGTCTTCGGATTCGAGCACCCGGGCGAGAAAATAAAGAAAGAAAGCCAAAAGCATAAGTGTCACAGGGATCGACAGCCCGGCAAAAACTTCAAACAAAAAATCATTTCGGTTGTTAAAGGCCACCAGCAGATAAACCAAAAATCCGGCGTAGGGCGAGCCGAGCAGCCGGCGGCCGAGGCGCAGTAGGGGAAAAAGCAAGAGACCGGCCGAGAGGCTGACGACGAGGTTGGAGATGATGATGCGGTAACCGAAAAAGAGAAAAAAGAGCGCGTAGATCGCCGGCAGGAGCGGCGAGTGTGAAGCGTCATGATGCCAGGGGCCGAAATCGTAGAGCCAGCCCTGCTTGATGTTGACAAAATAAGGGTGGCCCTCGACGATGCTTTTGCCGAGCAGGCCGCGATACCAGCTGTCGGGCGAGTTCTGGAAGCCGTGCTGCCAGGCGAACCAGAGCCAGAACAGCGTAAAGCCGCCGGTCGCCAGGAGGTCAAACCCGAGCCAGTCGGAGCGCTGCAGCCGGTCAAGGCAGAGAAAAAACCGGTCTTTTATTTTGGCCAGGAATAATTTGTATTCTTTCAGCGTGCCCTTGAGCGTCGGCTGTTCTTCTTCCATCAGAGCCCGATTTGCTTGTCTATTATGTAGAGCGGCCGCTGTTTGGTCTCGTCATAGATGCGGCTCAAATATTCGCCGATGACGCCCAGAAAGATTAGCTGGACGCCGCCGATAAAAAGCACGGCGGTCAGGACCGAAGCCCAGCCCTCGATCGCCTGCCGGGTAAAGATCCTGATATAAAGAGCATAGATGATATAGAGAAAACTGAAAAAGGCCGTGACCAGACCGAGATAGGCCGCCAGCCGCAGGGGAAAGGCAGAAAACGACGTGATGCCGTCAACCGCGAACGAGATCATCCGGCCGAGGGAATATTTGGTCGCGCCGGCGAAGCGCCGGTCCGCTTCGAATTCGACGAACTCCTGCCGGAAGCCGATCCAGCGGGTCAGCCCGCGCAGAAAGCGCGAGCGTTCGCGTATTTGTTTGAGCGAATCGACCGCCCGGCGGTCGAGCAGCCGATAGTCGGCGGCGTTGGCCGGCAGGCTGAGCCCGGCGATCCGGTTGATCAGCCGGTAGAAAAAACTGGCGGTGACATTTTTTAAAAAACCGGCACCCCGGCTCTCTTTTCTGATCGTATTGACGACCTGGCCGCCCGCCCGCCATTTGGCGACCAGTTTGGGGATCAGCTCCGGCGGATGCTGGAGATCGGCATCGAGCGTGATCACGGCGGCGCCCTGCGCGAAATCGAGCCCGGCCGAGAGGGCGATCATATGTCCGAAGTTCCGGGAAAAGCTTAACGCTTTAACTCTCGGCTCGGCGGCGTTCAGCCGGCTGATGATCTCAAGCGACCCGTCGCCGCTGCCGTCGTCGACCATGATGATCTCGTAAACGAGCCCGAGGGAGTTGAGTGTCCCGGACAGACGGCGGTAGAACTCAAGAAGACAGCCTGCTTCATTGTAAACGGGGACGACGATCGATAGTTCAGGTTTTTCGGGCATGAATAAAGTATAACAATCTTTTATGGCTTGCTCAAGACAGCGGAGGAATAACCGCCCTCATCCGTCGCGCTAAAGTTCCTCACCTTCTCCCAGAGGGAGAAGGTATTTCTCAAAAATTTATGTTAATTACCCCCTCTCCCTCTGGGAGAGGGGTGAGGGTCCTTAACGTTGACGGGGGTGAGGGCTGTGCGAACCCTTCCTAAAAAACAAGAATCCAAAAATGATCAGTCCGCTTAGGCTCATCAGCTCGCCCAGATAATTGTAGATCGTCCGGCCGAAAAAGAGCCGAACATGGGTTTGCGCGGGATAGACCAGCATGAAAGAAGGCGAGACGAGATAGATCTTATCGGCCCCTTCGACCTGCCAGTTGGGATGATAGGAAACCTTG
>JAQUOB010000179.1 GCA_028717325.1 Candidatus Margulisiibacteriota bacterium | reverse complement strand
TTATCTTGTCCTTAATAAAAATAAGGCGATCAAGCCCGCTCCGACGATCAGCCGGTACCAGATAAACACATAAAAACTATTCTTCTGCAGATATTGCAAAAGATATTTGATGGCAAAAAAACCAACGAGTGCGGCGGTCAACAGGCCAACTAAGAACGGCAGCCTTTCGTCGGCCGGCAAACCATGCTTTAACAGGCCGTAGCCTTTATAGACTCCCGCTCCGGCAATGATCGGAGCCGAAAGCAGGAACGAAAATTTGGCGGCCGATTCGCGGGTCAGCCCCATAAACAGACCGGTCGTCATGGTGATACCGGCGCGGGAAACTCCGGGCATAAGCGCCAGCGCCTGGGACAGACCGATCACCAAAGCATCGAACCAGTTAACCGACGCCAGATCTCTTTTTTTCCGGCTGTAGATCTCCGCCAGCCATAGCAGCAAAGCCAGGCCGATCATGAAGACCGCGATCGTTACCGGCCCCCGGAAAGTCTCTTCAAAAAACTTTTCGCCCCAAAAACCGGCGAGCGCGCCCGGGACGGAGCCCAGAATCAGCAGCCAGACCAGCGGGCTCTTGATGATGCCCCACCATTCTCTCCAGAAAAAAGCCAGCAGCGCGAAAAGCGTGCCGATATGAAGCGCCACGTCAAAGGTCAGAGTGTGGGGCGGCCAGTTAAACAGCCAGGGTATAAAAACCAGATGGGCGGAACTGCTGATCGGCAGGAACTCCGCGATCCCCTGCACGATCCCAAGAATTATCGATTGAACGATAGTCATTCAGCTATTTTTTGCCTTCTCTTTTCATCCACAGGACCAGGAGCGGCGGCGCGATAAAGATGGACGAGTAAGCTCCGAACGAAAAACCGATCAAAAGGGTCAGCGAGAAATTGCGCAGCGGCTCCCCGCCGAAGAAGAGCAGTAGTATCACCATCGTGATCACGGTCAGGACGGTATTGATCGAGCGCGCCATCGTTTCCCAGATGCTGATGTTGACGATCTCGCTGAACTTCTTTTTGGCGTAGGCCGGCTTCTTCAAATTCTCGCGGATCCGGTCGTAGATCACGATCGTGTCGTTGATCGAATAGCCCATGATCGTCAAAATAGCCGCCACGAACCCGACGTCGACCGTTTGCCAGAACAGGGCGATCAGGCCGGTCGTAATGAGCGCGTCATGGTATAAGGCCAGGAGAGCGGAAGCCGCGAACTTGAACTCGAACCGGAACGACACATAGATGATTATGCCGATCGACGCGATGATCAAAGCCCAGATCGCCTGGGTCGCCAGCTCTTTGCCGATGGTCGGGCCGATGATGTCCGCCTCCAGTATTTCGGAGGTGGCGACTTTGGTATTGAGCGCGCTCATGATGTTCGCCCTGGTCTCGCCCTCGATCGGCACCGTCCTGATCAGAATATCGCTGTCGCCCGATTTTTGGATGACGCTCTCGCCGAGCTTAAATTCGTCGAGAACGGAGCGGACCTCGCCGATATCGACCGGCCGCTCAAAGCGCAGGTTAAGGAGTGTGCCGCCTGTAAAATCAATGCCGAAATTTAAGACATTGCCGCGCACAAAAGCGTTAAAGCAAAACGCGAAGATCGCCAGCGCGATCAGCGCTGCGGAAAATAAAAACCAAACTCTCGTATTTTTTATTACATCCAACATATTATTTATATAACAGTTTCGAATCCGATTTGGCCACGATCTTGCCGTCGACTATCATGTTCATCATCATGTGCGTCAGCGTCAGGGCCGTGAACATCGACGCCAGGATGCCGACCGTCAGGGTAATGGCAAAACCTTTGATCGTCCCCGTCCCCACGAAAAACAGCGTCGCGGCGCCGATGATCGTCGTCACGTTCGAATCGAGGATGGCCGCAAAAGCCCGCTGGAAGGAAGTGTCGAACGCGGCTTTGACCGTTTTCCCCAATCTTAATTCTTCTTTCAGCCGTTCAAAGATGATCACGTTGGCATCGACCGCCATACCGATCGATAGCAGGAAACCGGCAATGCCAGGCAGGGTCAGCGTCGTGTGCAGCAGGCAGAGACCGGCCAGCGTCAGCGGCACGTAGATCGCCAGGGCGATACAGGCCAGAAAACCCGGCAAGCGGTAATACAGGATCATGAAAGCGACGATAAAGGCAAAACCAAGCAGGCCGGCGACTTTGCTGCGGTCGACCGAATCTTTGCCCAGCGACGGCCCGACGATCCGGGTCTCCATCAGTTTGACGGGTATCGGCAGGGAACCGGCTTTCAGCTTGATGACCAGGTCCTGCACATCTTCGGCGGTAAAATTGCCGGAGATCTGCGCTTTGCCCGAAGGGATCGGCTCGCGCACGCTGGGCGCCGAGATGATCTTTTTGTCCAGAACGATAGCGATCGGCTTGCCGACCGACTTTGAAGTCACGTCCGCAAAGATCTGCGCGCCCTGTCCGTTGAATTCGATGTCAACGACCGGATTGCCGTAGGAATCAAGACCGGGCCAGGCGCCTTTCAGGTCCGCGCCGGTCAAAACCGTTTTCTTGAGGATGATCGGCCGCTCGCTCTCCACCCGGCCGTTGCGGACCTCTTTGACGAAATCGAGCCGCGCGTCGGCGCCGTAAAATTCCTTGAGTTTTTCCGGGGAAACCGCCCTGGCGTCGCCGGGCGACCAGTCGGCCTCGATAAATTCAAGCAGGGCCGTATCCCCGATCACTTTGATCGCCCGCTCCGGGTCCTTGATGCCGGGCAATTCGACTATCACCTGGTCTTTACCTTTGCGCTGGATGGTCGGCTCGGTCACGCCGAGGGCGTCGATCCGGTTACGGATAACGGCCACCACGCCGTTCATGGCATCATCGGAGATTTTGACCTTCTCGGTCTCCTGGCCTTCGAGCACCATGCGCGTGCCGCCCTGCAGGTCAAGGCCGAGATTAATGGGCAGCTGCATGATGACGTAAACCGAGACCGCAAGCACGCCCAGTAGAACTAAAAATCGCAGCTGGTTGATGTTTTTCTGCATCGCTCGATAACTATATCACAAAAAAATAAATCCTGTCAAAGGCAGTTTGGTTTAGCAAAAGCCCTCATCCCTGCCTGCCGGCAGGCAGGCGCTGACTCTAAAGTCGCCCCCTTCTCCCAGAGGGAGAAGGGAAATGCCATTTTGGATTTCCCCTCTCCATTCCCAATGGAGAGGGGGGAAGGTTTGTGTCAGCGGGTGAGGTGCCTAAAGCTCCAGCCTCATCCCGTCCGCCGCCGCGATGACTTTTGTTTTCAACTCCCGGCCTAATTCTTCCGCCACCAGCCAGGGTTTGGCCTTGAT
>JAQUOB010000178.1 GCA_028717325.1 Candidatus Margulisiibacteriota bacterium | reverse complement strand
GGCGTCAGGAACCTGGAGCGCGATATCGCGACGATACTGCGCAAGATCGCGACCAAGATCGTCAAAGGCAAAGAAGACGTGAAGTTCAATATCAAAAAAGCGGATCTCCATGAATATCTGGGTGCGCCCCGCTATCGTTTCGACCTGATGGAAGAAAAGGACCAGGTGGGCACGGCGACCGGCCTGGTCTGGACCGAAGTGGGGGGTGATACCATCCCGATCGAGGTGACCGTCATGCCCGGCCGCGGCAATCTGACTTTGACCGGCCAGCTCGGCGATGTCATGCAGGAATCGGCCAAGGCGGCCAT
Source organism: Candidatus Margulisiibacteriota bacterium (assembly GCA_028717325.1). Taxonomy (GTDB): domain Bacteria; phylum Margulisbacteria; class WOR-1; order O2-12-FULL-45-9; family XYB2-FULL-48-7; genus JAQUOB01. Next base: position 2,984 of record JAQUOB010000178.1, on the reverse strand, counting down.
GAGCTACGTCCGCTCCCGCGCCAAAGAGCTGGGGCTGGAAGAGAATTTCTACCGCAAATACGACGTCCACATCCACGTGCCGGAAGGCGCCGTGCCCAAAGACGGCCCCTCGGCCGGCATCACGATCGCGACCGCCTTGACTTCGGCCCTGTCCGGCATTCCGATCCGGCGCGATATGGCGATGACGGGGGAGATCACTCTGCGCGGCAAAGTCCTGCCCATCGGCGGCTTGAAGGAAAAACTGTTGGCCGCCCGGCGCGCCGGGATTAAAAATGTTATAATCCCGAAAGAGAACAAAAAGGACCTGGATGAGATCCGTAAAGAGATACCGGCCGACCTGAAAATAAATTTTGCCAAAGAGATGGATGAGGTGCTCGAACTCGCTCTGGCGGAAAAAGTCGGCTCGAAAGAAAAACAGAAACCGGTGAAATATTTGCCCGGCGCCGAGCCGCCGCCGATGTACGCGTAAGTGAGTGATGAGTTAGGAGTTGGGAGTTCGGAGTGGTGAGTTTGGAGCAAGGAGGAGAAAGAATGTCGTATAAAATTAGGCTCGGTTTGTTCCTCGGATGTCTATTATTGTTGGTGGCGGTGGCCGGTTTGATCGGTTGCGGCATCAGGACGGAAAATACTTCCTATTTTTACAGCCCCGGCTGGACCGCCGGCGGCAACATCATTTTCATCAAGGGGCTGCAGAGCGTCAGCAAAGATATCATCGGCTCGCAAACCGGCTCTTCGTACACGGAGAGCGTCACGACCATGACGGCCGCGGGAGCCGGCGAAACTTTTTGGTTCGATGTGACCGGCGCGCCGCCTCACGCCATGTCTTGCGCGCCGACCGGGACGGAATATGTTGCCTATATGGACCAGCAGGACGGCGCCACCGGCTTGTTCGGCAAGGTGATCATCCGCAATATTGCCGCCGGCACCCACTCCGGCCTGGAAAAAGTCGAGCTCTCTTTCTCCCCGGGCATCAAATCATTTGACTGGTCAAGCGACGCCACTCGGATCGTCTACTGCACGACGCAGGAAGTCCGCACCATCAAGCTGGACAGCACGGGTAATACTTTGGTGACGGCCGAGTCGAACCTTTCTTTCGTTACCTGGAAATACGGCGCGCGCATCGCTTTTGTTCACGGCTCGCCCAGTATTCTTTCGTTGATCTATGCCGACGGGACAGGCCGGCTTAACCTGGCCGCTGCGGCCTCGGTCACCAAGCCGCAAATTTCTGCGGGCAATACCAACGAGGTTTTAGGCATCGCCGGCGGCAGTTTTTGCAGTGTCAACGTCAGTGGAACCCCCGCTACGACCGAGGTTTTTGCCGGTTTCGGGGGTGATCTGCCGCGGCTTAATCCGGCGGCGGATACGGTGACTTACAGCAAGGCCGGCGAGTCAAGCGGGATATATCTGCTTAATTTATCGGCTAAAACGGAGAGTAAGCTCAAGTAATTTAGCCGAAATTTGACCCTTTTTGTTAGGCCTGGTTAATTTTATTGTTGACCAGGCCTAATTTTTACTGTAAATAGGCCAAAAATACGACTTATTTTGCCTCTCCCGATAGTTTCATCAAAATTCTCTATTATTTGCTTATCCAAAGCCAAAAATACAATCAATTTCATGCAAGAATTTCCACCCGACTTACGATATATATAGTAGGAAGGGAGTATGATGAGTAATAATTACGATTACCTATTAGGTCCAATAAAAAAATCGTTCAACCGGCTGCAAAACAAGCTCAACGGCACAAAAGGATCTGGCCGGCAGGGTGCCGCAGCAGCCGATCCATCCTCTGTCCAGATGAATTCCGGCGCTAAACCAAAAGCTTCTCCTGTTCCAAAAACAACCGCTTCAACTGAATCCCCGCAAATTGATTGGTATGAACATGGCTATGCGGAAGGTGACGAAGCACATAATTACAGCCTCGGCAAAGGAGGGATGGCCGAGGTTAGCAACGTTATAAAATCAAGCAAGCCAGGGGATTATGTAGTTAGAGAACCTCAGCATACCATTAGTTCGCGGGCTTTCAAACATGAAATGGGAATTGCCCGTTTTCTGATCGGTAAAAAGATAATCAATGTTCCGGGGATCATGGAAGTTCATAATAATGGGACGATTGTGATGGAAAAAGCTCCTGGCGTACAATTGTCCGATTTAATCAATGACAATCCCAGCGCAATAAAAAAAGGAGCGGTAAAGATCGCGAAAGAAACGGGCAAGGCACTGGCCGATATGGCAAAAAAAGGTATCGCTCATAGCGATGTTAAGCCGGGTAATATCATGGTTGAGTTGGGTGCTGACGGTGAGATTAAATCAGTTCGTCTGATCGACCTTTTTACTTCTGTGCCGACTCGCAAGGGCGGGGTGCCGGACGGCGGGGTTAGAGCTGCGACTCCTAATTATGCAGCGCCCGAACAAATGCCCGGAACCGCTACCGAAAAAAGTGATGTTTTTTCCCTTGGGAAAGTGTTGTACAAAATGCTGACCGGAAAAAATCTTTTTGAAGAAGATAGCCGGGGTATTGTCAAGGCAACCGTGGGAGAAAAAATCAGCGCTGAACATCCAGCCTTAGCGGATGCCCCGGAAGGAACGCGGCCGCTACTGGGCCGTATGCTGGCCAAGGCGCCTTCTGCGCGTCCTTCGGCCCGGGATGTTGTCACCGATCTCGAAACTCTCGAGTCGGAGGGGAGAGTTACCAACTACGATGCAGCAAACAAAAGCTATGAAGTGTCGAACCGGGCAAGTGCAGCCGATGGGGAGAGTTTGGCCGAAACCAAATCCGCGCCGACTGAGTCGTATAATGGGTCGAACGTAAAACCGGAGAGCGATGTTACCGTTGCGTTACCGAAAACGAAGGGGGCGGTCGTTGGGCCGGGAACCCCACGCGCAAATTTGAATAGCGTTCGGACCCCACTTAACTATAGACAATTTGGCGTTGGGCTGGGAAGCACGGTTCTGGGTTTGGGAGTTGGTTTTGGTACGCATTACCT
>JAQUOB010000177.1 GCA_028717325.1 Candidatus Margulisiibacteriota bacterium | reverse complement strand
TGTTCATTGTGATCGAGACCGGCTGGAACGTCTGGCTCAAGAATATCAAACAAAAAACGTTGGGGGCGATAGTAGCCGATCTGATCTTGCTGGTGCTGGTGCTTTTCTTGTATTACTTCATTTTGGGGTCGGTCATTTATTTCTTTTTTAATGTCCTCTTGCCGATGCACTTGAGCAATTGAATCAGATATCGAGCTCGAGCGCTTCCTCTTTTTCTCTCGTCGGTAATTCGCGGTCGGTCCGCCGGGTGACAAATCCGTGTTCTTTTAAATAAAAGAACCACTTGACGGCACAATCGACCACGATGATCATCACCAGGATGAGCATGACGGCGGAGAGCGCGGCGTTGAGGTAGCCGTTGAACGTTTGCTGGGGCAGGTAGTTGCCGAAGATGTTCTCGATCGCCGCATCGACGGTCGTGGCCAGCATAAAGAGCATGGGCAGGAACGTTATCAGCCCGAACAACTTGTTCTTGTTATGATTCATGATAATGGTCGTGCCGATCGCCAGGGCCGTCGTTGCCAGCAGTTGGTTGGCGACGCCGAACATCGGCCAGATCGTCGCGATATCGCCGTTATAGACCAGATAGCCCCAGGCGAGAACGACCAGCGCGCTGGTCAGGATGACCCCGGGTAGCCAGCGATGATCGCTCAAGGGTTTATAAACCTTGCCGAAGATGTCTTGAGCAATATAGCGCGCGACCCTTGTTCCGGCGTCGATCGTGGTGAGGATGAACAGCGCTTCGAACATGATGGCGAAGTGATACCAGTAGCCCATCAGGTTCTTCATGCCGGGAATGCCCGCAAAGATCTGCGACATCCCGACGGCCAGCGAAACGGCACCCCCGGGCCGGCCGACAATGTTCTCCTGGACGAGTTGAGAAAGAACCGGCAGGTTGACGATCGTCATACCCAGTTTTTGAAAAACTTCCGGCCGGCAGTTGATGGCAAAGTAATCGGCCGGAACGAGCACGGTGGCGGCGATCAGTGCCATGATGGCGACAAAACCTTCGACCAGCATCGCGCCGTAACCGATCATTCTCATCTCTCTTTCGTTCGTCAACATCTTAGGGGTGGTGCCGGAGGCGATCAGAGCATGGAAGCCGGAAATGGCGCCGCAGGCGATCGTGATGCAGACAAAAGGCCAGACCCGGCCGGGAATGATCGGCCCGCCGCCAAAGATGAAAGGCGTGACCGCCGGCATCTTTATCTCTGGATGGACAAAGAAGATGCCGATCGCGAGCAAAGCGATCGTGCCGATCTTTAAATAGGAGCTCAAATAATCGCGCGGGGCGAGCAGGAGCCAGACGGGCAGGACCGAAGCAAAGAAACCGTAGATCGGCAGCAGTATCGATAGCTGTTGCCTCGAGAAAGAAAAAGCGAAAGCCAGCGGCGAATGCTGGATATAAAAACCGAAAAAGACGCCGGCCAGCAACAAGACCGTGCCGATGATCGAGGCCTCAACGATCGCTCCCTTGCGCAGGACCTGCATATAGAGCCCGATAAAAATGGCGGCTGGTATGCTGACGGCGATGGCGAACGTGCCCCAGGCGCTCTCGGCCAGGGCGTTGACCACAACGATCGACAGGCCGGCCAGGGCGGTGATGATTATGAAAAGCACGGCGATGGCCGTGGCAATGCCGGTTGTCAGCCCGACATAATCTCGCGCGATCTTGTGGAGCGACAAACCGTTGTGCCGGACCGACGCAAAGAGGATGACGTAATCGTGAACCGCGCCGGCCAGGACGGCCCCGATGATGATCCAGATCGCGCCAGGCAGAAAACCGAATTGCGCCGCCAGTACCGGTCCGACCAGGGGGCCCGCGCCGGCGATCGCCGCGAAATGATGGCCGAACAGCACCCACTTGTTCGTGGGATGATAATCATGGCCGTCATTCAGTTTAACGGCCGGAGTAATCTTTTTCGGGTCAAGGACCAGCACTTTGGCGGCCAGAAAAGCGGAATAATATCTGTAAGCCAGCGCAAAAACACAGAGAGCAATCACCAGCAAGACTAAAGCGTTAATTTAAATCATCCCTTTCAGTTCAATTGTAGCACCCGTTTGACTTCCAAAACAAGAAGATTATAATATCAAAACCATGAGGAGAATCGTTCTTTTTATCATATTATTATTGGTATTGGGTGCCGGCCTGGTCCTGGCGAAAGAAGCTGTCGAGATAATTAACACGGGCGTCAATAAGATATTTAAGGTCGAATTGGCCTCCAACCCGACGACCGGCTTTATGTGGCAGATCGATAAAAAGCCCGACAGCCGATTGGTAAGATCGATCGGCTCGACTTATGAGGCGCCAAAAACGAAGCTTGTCGGCGCCGGCGGCCGTGAGCTGTGGACATTCAAAGCGCTTAAGCCGGGCAAAACCACGATCGCTTTTAAGTACGTACGCTCCTGGGAAAAGAACGTGCCGCCGGCCGAAACCCGCGTTTTTGATATTAAAATAAGCCGATGAATTACCTCGATAAAAATATCACCGTTGTCGGCGTCTCGCACCAACCGCACAAATTCGGTTATCGGATTTTCAGCGACTTGATAAGTGCGGGCTACAAGGTCAGCGGCGTCAATCCGAGAGGGATCGAAGTTCTCGGCTATAAGATGTTCAAAAACCTGAAAGAGGTGACGCCGGTCCCGGAATTCGTGATCACGGTCGTACCGCCTTCGGTGACAGAGCAGGTGGTCGAAGATTGCAAATTGATCGGCGTCAAAGAGATTTGGATGCAGCCAGGCTCGGAGTCCGAGGCCGCGATCAAGAAAGCCGAAGCGGCGGGCATTAAAGTGACGTTTGGAGCTTGTTTTATGGTTGCGGCGGGAGAATGGTAGAAATGCGAAAGACCAAGATAGTTTGTACCCTGGGGCCGGCTTGTGACGACCCGAAAGTTTTAAAGAAGCTCATCGCAGCCGGCATGAATGTGGCCCGGCTTAACCTTTCCCACGGCACCCATGATGAGCAAGCCAGGCGCATCGATCAGATCAGATCGATCAGCCAGGAGATCGCGATTTTGGTCGATCTTCAAGGCCCCAGGATCAGGACCGGATATCTTAAAAATAAAAAGATCGAACTTAAAACCGGAGCCAAATTAATTCTTACTTCCCGCACGATCCTGGGTGACGAAAAGAAAATTTCGGTTACGCCGCCGGGCATAATTTCCGCCGCCAAAAAAGGAGAAAAGATACTGCTCTCCGACGGCACGATCAAACTGAAAGTAGTGGCGAAAAGAACCGGGGAAGTCGAGTGTGTTGTGCTTGATGGTGGGCCCCTGGGAGAGCAAAAAGGCGTCAATCTGCCGGCGACCGATCTCGTG
>JAQUOB010000176.1 GCA_028717325.1 Candidatus Margulisiibacteriota bacterium | reverse complement strand
CCGGACGAACCGCTCGAACAGCATCGGCAGGTCCGGCTCGGCTATGCCGATCCCGTTGTCTTCGACCGACGAGATCACCTGATTGCCCAGAATGCTGACGGTCACGATAATATTGCCGTTTTCGGGCGTGTATTTAACGGCGTTGTCGATCAAGTTAATAAAGACCCGCAGGATCTGATCGGCATCGACCCAGCTGATGACGCCGGCCGACAGCTTGCTCTCGATGGAAATTTTCTTATTATTGGCCAACTCTTTTATCAGATCGATCGCTTTCAGCGCCAGCCGCCCGATATCGGCCGGCTGGAGTTTTAATTCGATGGAGCGCGACTCGATCTTGGAGATATCAAGCAGGCTGTCGAGTATTTTGGCCAGCCGGTCGACATTGGAAAGAGAAGACGCGACCAGCTTTTTTTGCCTGTCATTGACATCGCCCGCCACCCCGTCGCCAATCAGGCTGGCGTTCTCGCGGATCACGGCCAGCGGGGTCCGGAGCTCGTGCGAAGCAGTCGAAACAAATTCGTCCTTGACGCGGTCGACCTCTTTCAGTTCGTCCAGGGCGGCCAAGAGCAGCTGGTTCTTCCTCAGAAGCTCTTCCCGCTGCTGGCTGAGGAGCTTGGAAAAATAATAGATCGTCGAAGCGAAAAGAAAGAAAGTGATCGTGGTAAAGACCGCTTTGTTCAGGATCGACTGCAAAAGCTGCTGGGCGCTCATCGAAAAAGTCACCCCGTAAACGGGCAGGATGCCGAGATAGGTTAAAATAAGGAGCCCCAGATAAAAGACGGACGAAAATATCGCGATCATAAAGACCGGTAGGGCCGAATAGATCGAAAATACCCCAAAACCGGAAAGGATGATCAGGACAAGGTACAGGAACCAGTACGGGCTCTCCAGCCAGCCGGTTATGTAGATCAAGAACGTGACGCAAAAAATATCAAAGACCTGGAAACAGCTCCGCAGCAGGACCAACTGCCACAACTTGATCTGTTTATTGGCGAGATAGATCAGATGAGAAACAATATTATAGAGCACGACCAGGCCGGCCAGGACCAAACCATATTCGGCTCCCTTCAAGCCGACATGATTGAAAGACGAAGACAAAAAGAGAAAAAAGCCCATGACGGCGACCAGATAACGGATCCAGATGGACCAGAGGAACTTGTCCTTGATATCCTGGACCAGAAGCTGGCTTTCGTTTTCGCCGGCCGTAATATTGATCGTCATTTTATCCAGAACATCCCCGTCCGGCGCCGGTAATCGATAAATTCCGCGCCGAAGATCTTTTCCAGCAGCAGCTTCTCTTCCAGATAGGCCTCAATCCAGATCATGGCCAGGATGACCATCCCGAAGTAAAAAGAGTAAACCGCCGCAGCGGCCCACCACCAGCCGACAAAGACAAAGATCAGGCCAAGATAGATCGGGTGGCGGACAAAAGCGTAGGGACCTTCGGTGCGGAGCTTTTTCGGCTGCTGGCCGATCTCGGCCGGCAGCGAGGCGACGGTTAGCTTGGCCCAAACGATCAGGCCGAGCCCCAGAATGATCGCGATCACGCCGGCGATCCGCCACCAGAAATAATCCAGCTCAAAAACCGGCTGTTGGAAGAAAACCGAAGCCAGCGGCAGAACGACCAAGATAAAAGCGCCGAGAAAACGGTACCATTTGAATTTATCCTGAAATTGCGCCAGCCAAATCAGCGCCAGGTTGGCCGCAAAAAGCGCTAACAACAAAACTTGAATTGTCACTTTGCCCCCCGTTCATTAAATTTATTTAAATAAATTTAACAGTGATATAATACTACTGTCGGGCACAAGATGCAAATTCAGGCACCTAAATTCATCTTGATAATGATCAAGTAAAGACCGAATAAACAGAGTGAGAGTCCGCAGAGAAAGTTGAAGAGCCGGCCGGCCGTACTTTCTTTGGCAAATTTGCCGGGCAACCACGCCGCCAGCGCGCCCAAAATCAACAGCGGAGAAAAGACCGTCCCCATCCCAAAAGCCAAACCATAAAACAGACCCTGATAGATATGGTCCGAGATGAACATGATCTCGGTCAGGACCGCGATCAGCGGCAGGCAGGGCGAGAGCCCGACCAGGACACCCAGCAAAAATACGCTCTTGCCGCTTTTCGCCAGGCGGCAGAGCGGATTTTCATAGTTTAGTCCCAAGATCATGAGAACGCCAAGCAGGATAAGAAATATTCCCGCCCCGCCCCAGAGGACGTCGCCCCAGAAGCGGTGGTTAAACAGCAGGAACAGCCAGCTGCCGACATAACCGACCAGGCCGCCCAGCAGGGTGTAAACCAGGAGGCGCGCCGAACTGAAAATCAGCGTCGTCCGCAGGCCGGCCCGCCAATCCTTTTGAGTGCCGGCGATATAAGGCAAAATGATCGGGGCGCAGAGCAAAAGGCAGGGCCCGGCACCGACGATAAAACCCTGGACGAAGAAATATAGTGATTTCCCAACAATTGTTGGGTTGCCAATATCCATAGCCGACCCCTATAATATCGCATGGTGAACCGATGAGCAAATTAAAACTTCTGGCGGCCGTCGCCGTGATCGGCGCCGCGGCGGTCATCGCGCAGACGCTGCTGGTCCGCGAATTCGTCAATCTTTTTTCCGGCAACGAATTGGTCTACGGCCTGACGATCTGCCTCTGGCTGGTCGGCGGGGCCGCCGGCGCCGGCCTGCTGGGCCGGCTGGCCGACAGATTAAATGAACAAAACAGATTGTTCGAGCCCCTCCTCTTTTTGCTGGCCGCTCTCATACCGCTAGAAATATTTGCCGCGAGAATCGGCCGGACCGTTTTGGGATTTCCCGTCGGGATCGAACTTTCGCCGGGGACACTGATAATTTTAACCGTTCTGATCCTCTTGCCTGTCACTCTTCTCCTCGGCTTTCTTTTTGCCCTGGCCGGCAGACTTAGCCGCGAGATCGGCCGGGTCTATCTTTTTGAGACCGTCGGCGCGCTGGCCGCCGGGCTCCTGTTCGTTTTTTTTCTGGTCTATTTCTTCGATCCTTTTGAGATCGCGGCGCTGACGGCTATCGCTCTGGCCGTTGTTCTCTGGTCGATCAGACCGAACATTTTCAGATCGCTGTTCATCGTCTTAGGCATTCTGTTATTTTTCCTGGCGCCGTCGATCGACCGGGCCGCCGCTCAATTGGACTGGCAGAATTATACCGTCAATAGATCGGCTGATTCGCCTTACGGCCGGATAACCGTGATCAAAAGCGACGGGGCCGAAACATTTTTTGAGAACGGGGAACTGCTCTTTTCTTCGGCCGATGTGCTGGCCGCCGAAGAGATCGCCCACCTTTCGCTCCTCCCCCA
>JAQUOB010000175.1 GCA_028717325.1 Candidatus Margulisiibacteriota bacterium | reverse complement strand
GGTAGCTACTTATTGCGTTCATTACGGCGAAGAGCCGATGATCTCCGGCCGGACCGGTTCGGGCGCGATCTTTTTTTCTCATTGCAGTTTGCGTTGCGCTTTCTGCCAGAATTATTATATCAGCCAGGTTGGGAACGGGGAAAACAGGGGAGAAATGGATGAGGAGGGATTAGCAGGGATAATGTTGGAACTGGAAAAAAAAGGAACTCATAATATTAACCTGGTTTCTCCGACCCATTATGCGCCACAGATCATGGAGGCGCTGGCTATCGCCCGCGGCCGGGGCTTGAAACTGCCGATCGTCTACAACACCGGCGGCTATGATTCGGTTGAATTAATCAAGGCGCTTGAAGGCAAGGTCGATATTTATTTGCCGGATTTTAAATATGCCGATAACCGGCTGGCGAAAAAATATTCCGGAGCCGATAATTATTTTGAAACGGCCAAGACGGGGCTGGCCGAAATGTTCCGCCAGGTCGGGAATATGCGGGCAGGGGTTAGCGGGATAGGGGTTAGGGGGATACTGGTCAGGCATTTGGTTTTACCAGGCAATCTGGAGAATAGTTTTGGGGTGCTTGATTTTTTGGCTTCGCTGTCTAAAGATATCTGGATCAGCCTGATGTCACAGTATAGCCCTCAACACAGAGCCGCTGAATTTCCCGAGCTTTCCCGACCTCTAAATTATGAAGAATACCAAAAAGTCGTTGGTTATGCCGAAAAATTGGGCCTGCACAATTTATACGTCCAGGAATTGGAAAGCAGCGAGGTTTATCTGCCGAATTTTAAGAGAGCTGAACCCTTTGATCCTCACTGACTGCGGAAAACCTCGTAGATTTTGTCCTTTTTAGAATAATAGAAGTAAGTGTTGCCGGCATCGGCGCCGCCCAGCAGGGTAACGGGTTTTTCATGCCGGAAGATCTTACGGATTGAGGAGGAGATGGCGTAAGTTTTTGTCCCGTCGATCAATTTGACCTTGAACAGCGACCGGACGAGAGTGGAAGAGGCGCCGCCGTGGTTATCTTTGACGCTGACATAATAGAGTATCTCCGGCTTAAGCAGGCCGACCGGCAGGCCGAAAGAGTAAACGCCGCTCTCGTAATGCGGTTTGAGTTCCTTCCATTTTTTGGCCGTCCATTGCAGGGGTCCGCCGTCGGTGTAATACAGGCGCGCGCTTTTGACCACACTGTGGACCGAGGCTGTGATCGGGATGACGATCTTATCCGGGCCTTTTTTATAAGCGGGCAGTTCGCTGATCTTCGGAAAAATATCGGCCGCGATCGATCGCTTTAATTTTTGATCGAGCCAGGCCAGCGCTGGCGCCTGGGCCGAATCGAGGAAACGATGGCGCAGGTTGGGTATCAGCCAGTAATTTTTCTCAACTTTTACCTGCTCGTAGCTTTTCTGGAACGTCGGCAGATAATAGCAGTGATCGTTGGTCCCGGTGATAAAAAGGATCGGCGCGTGCTGGGTAGCCAGGAAATTTTTTGGATCGATGTATGTGTTCCATATTTCCTTGTCAAGGGCCGGCATAGAAAAGAATCGATCTTCCCAAGTGCAGCCCTCGGGAATGAAACCGGCACCGAAGACGTTGACTGCCGCTTTCAACCGCTCATCCTGGCCATTGGTCAAAAGGGTCAGCACGCCGCCCCAGGAGAGGCCGATCATGCCGATGCGGTTTGGATCGACCTCTTTTCTTTGGGTCAGATAGGTGATACCGTTGCGCGCGGCCGCCACCGCGTGGATGAGGTAGTTATAACTGGGATCGGGCTGGGTCCGCAGGAGTATCGGGACGATCATGTCGGGGCCGGTCGAGCGCGAACCGCCCCGGTTCTCGCCCTTGCCGGGCAGATCGATGGCTAAAACCGCATAGCCGCGCCTGGCCCAGGCGACCGCCCGGGGCCGGCTGGCCGTGCCGCCGCCGCCGTGGGAGAGCAGTATCGCCGGCAGTTTGCCCGCGCGCGAGCGGGGATAACAAAAATAACCGAAGATCTTCACCGGTTTTCTTTTAAATGACCGGCTTAAATAGTAGACTTCCTCGACTTTAATACTGCCCTGGCTGTAGGTTTTGACCGTCTGGGCTTTGACTTCACCGCTCGGAACGTCCCACAACTGCCGGAGTTCCTCGGACTGAAAGGCATCGGCGTGGACCGTCGACGAAAACAACAAAATGATTACGGCAATAATGATCGGCATTGAAAAATATTATAACATACAGACCGATCGGCCGTATGATAGAATTAATGCGTGATCGCGGCAAAATATATTTCACTGGCGGTTTTCGTCATCGCTTACGCGCTGTTCGTATTTTTCCCCAACAAAAGAATGGCGGTCGCCCTGATCGGAGCGGGAATACTGGTCGCCTTTGGCGTCATCGGTCTTGACCAGGCCTTCTGGGCGGTCAACTGGAACGTGATGGGGATATTCATCGGCACGCTGGTCGTGGCCGATATTTTCATGGAGAGCCGGGTACCGGCCAACCTGGCCGAAATAATCGTCGAACGGGCCAGGAATACCGGCTGGGCGATACTCTTCATCTGCCTCCTGACCGGTTTTATCTCCGCTTTTGTGGAAAACGTGGCGACGGTTTTGATCGTTGCGCCGATCGCCCTTTCCCTGGCCAATAAATTAAAGATCAATCCGATGAACATGATGATCGCGATCGCCGTGTCGAGCAACCTGCAGGGGACGGCGACTTTGATCGGCGATCCGCCCAGCATGCTGCTGGGCAGTTACGCCAGAATGAACTTCAACGATTTTTTCTTTTATCACGGCAAGCCGGGCATCTTTTTTGCCGTGGAGATGGGAGCGTTCTTCTCTTTTTTCGTACTCTATTTCCTGTTTCGCCGGCATAAGGAGAAAGTGCGGATCGGGAAGATAGAGAAAGTGAGATCGTGGCTACCGACCTATATTTTGATCGGCTTGATCTTCTTGCTGGCCGCTTCTTCGTTCTTTGACCGGGGCTTTGCTTATTCGACCGGCTTGCTTTGCATGATCGCCGGGCTGATCGCCCTGCTGTGGAAAAGATTTTACGATCATCAGTCGATTGTGAAAGAAATAAGGAAGCTGGAATGGGAAACTGTTTTCTTCCTGGTCGGGGTCTTTATCCTGGTCGGCAGCATTACCCTGACCGGTTGGATCGAAGTCGTTTCCAATTCGCTCTCCGGCTTGGTCGGGAGCAATATTTTATTCGGCTATATCGTTATTGTGGCCGTTTCGGTCCTGGTTTCGGCTTTTGTTGATAATGTGCCGTTTCTCGTGGCGATGCTGCCGGTGGCGATCTCAATGTCGGCCCGGCTGGGGATCAATCCTTCGCTTTTTCTCTTTGGCTTGCTGATCGGGGCCAGCTT
>JAQUOB010000174.1 GCA_028717325.1 Candidatus Margulisiibacteriota bacterium | reverse complement strand
CCGAAGATATGGTCGATGTTGACCGTGAGCCCGAGCTCCTGGCAGAGCGCGACGACGCCCCTGACCTGCTCGTTATTTTCCTGCCGGTTCAGGATTTCGCGCCTGATCCGCTCGGAAGTCGATTGCAGGCCGAAGCCCAGGCCCTTGCAGCCCGCCTGTTTTAACAACAAAAGGCGCTCTCTGGTGCATAATTTAAAATGATAATAAATAACGAACGGCAGATCGACCTCTTGCTTGTATTTGGCGGCAAACTCTTGCAGCCAGGGGATGGCGCTGGGGAACACTTCGTCATAGAACACGACGCTTTTGATCTTGTGCTTCTGCTTGGCCAGCTTCAATTCGGCGATCACATTGTCAACACTTCTCATCCGGTAAAAATGGCCATCCTTATATATCCTTTTAAGATAGTCGTTGCAGCAATAGCTACAGGCAAATAAACAACCCCGGCTGGCCATGATCGAATAAGCGACATTTTTCAACATCGGCATCTTGTCATAGAACAATTCTTTATCGGCAAAAGGGAGAGAATCCAGGTCGCCGATCAAGGGACAGAGCCGGTTTTTGACGATCCCCTGCCCGTTTTTCGCGTAAATGCCGTCAACGGCGGTTACATCCTCCCCCTGGCTCATTCTTTCCAATAAGACCGAAAAAGACGTTTCCGCCTCACCGACGGCGACGTAGTCGACGCATTTTTGCGCGATCACGGCCTCCGGCAGGAGGGTTGGCTGCATGCCGCCAAATATGATCGGGATGTTTTTCCTTTTTTTGATCTCGCGGGCAATGTCCAGGCTCCAGTGGTAGTTATGCGTCATGCAGGAAAACCCGATGATATCCGGTTGCCACAACAGGGCCTGCTCGATAATTTTGTTTTTTAAATCGAAAAAGTTATTCAGAAAATCGATCTTTAAAAAAATGCCGCCGCCAAAAGATTTTGGATCAAAAAATAATCTGACCTCATGACCGGCCGCTTTCAGCCGGGCGCTGAGCGACTCTAGCCCAAGGCTCTCATAGCCCGAAGCTACCAGTGCTATCTTCATTTTATCCCGCCGCTCCGATTTTTTTATTACTTAGATACCAGCTAATAAAACTAACATAGGCATAAGCGGCAAAGATGCCCATCAGGGGAATGATCGGGTAGCGATAGACGAGGCCGATATCCACGCAGGTGGCCGAATGGACCGCGATATAATAAGCGATAAACAAGATCAGCAGACTGGACCGCCTCCAGGCCTTCAAAACAGATAAGACGATACCGATGAAGCCGGCGGGGAAAATGACCAGCCAGCCGATAAACTTATATATTTTAGCGAATTTATCCATACCCGGCGTAAAGGGGCTTAAATAGGTGACCAGCCGCCCCAAACTGTGATAAAAATAGCCGCCGGGGTCACCGATGAAATAGTTGTAAAATTGGCCCAAAAAGGCCGAAGGCGAACGGCTGTTCTCGATTTTTTCCAGCGGCATATGATCGACCAAGACCACGCTGACCTCATTGGTAAAAAAAGTGAATTCGTTGAAAACGATATAATTGCGGACCGCCCACGGGACCAAAACCAGCAGGAGCGACAATAGCAAAACCGCCGTCAAGATCATTTTTTTCTTTTCGGCGAACCAGAACTGCCAGATGACAAGCAGCGGAAAAAACAATAATAAAGTAATGCGCGTCAGGCTGGCCAGCCCTAAGATCGTCCCGCCGGCTACAATCAAAAATATATTAGAATATTTATTGCCTTTAATGACCAGTAAAAGGCCGGCCGTCAAAAGGAAGATATAGAGGATTTCCGGCCGGATCATGTAAGACCAGAGCACGAGCTCGGGATAGAAGGCGGCCGCCAGGCACGCCACCATCGCCACCTTATCATCGAACAGTTCTTGGGCGATAAAATAGATTATGAGGCACGTCAGGGCGCCCAAGATAACTTGCGGTATAAAATAAGCCAGCGTCTTGACGCCGAAAAGAAAATATACCAGGGCCAGGAAAGCCGAATAGAGCGGCGGGATCAGGTTGTGATGCCAGTAGCCGGGATCGGTCTTATCCTGTTTCCCCCTCAAACGATAAGTCTCGTCAAGAAATCGGACCAATTTTTCGTCGTAATAGCCCTTCTCCGTCGCAACCACCTCATCGGCCTTAAGGCTGATGCCCCGCCCTTCCAGGATCGATTTGGCGGTAAAATTATAGACCAGTTCATCGGATTTATAATGGCCGTAAAGCTCCGGGCCCGAGATCAAGAATTGCCGATGGGCGAAAAAGGTTTCCTGCAGATACGGACCGGCCAGCCGCAGCCCGGCCGCCGCCAGGAAAATCAATAACAGCCATATCACTTTTTTGTTTAATAGTTTTTCGATCATGTTTAAACCCTTAACGCGGGGCTGGTCGGGCCCATGAGGTCAATCAAGGCGTCGCGTTCATTTCATTTTATTGAATTTATCGTCATATTCATTTTTTAAGATGGAAATATATTGCGTCAGGTCTTTGAGCTGGTCGGAAAGAACGGATATTTTCATCGAGAAATAGACCAGCATCAGCAAAATGAAAAGCAAGCTTAATAAGATCAGGGTCGTCATGGGCAAGGCGGTACCCAAAGTCAGCGTGATGTAGAGCAAAAGCTTTTTGCTGACGGTCAAAACGGCTATGACCACGCCGATGAACAGCCACCAGAGCGTGACCGCTTCGCTGATCTTGCGACGCCTTAAGAGTTCGAACACGAACAATAAAATAAGCAGAACAAAGATCAGAATAAAGATCTGGATGCGCGGTGACATTATTTGATCCCCCTCTTTTCCGCCGTGACCCTCAGCATGACGGCCATCAGCGCGACGATCAGCTTGAAAGGATAATAGATCGACCGCAAAAGCGAGTACATCGATTCCCCGCCCTGCCTCTCCCGTGAATCAACGGGCACCTCCTCGATCTTGTATTTTGACAGCGCCAGGAACAAAAGCAGATCGGCGTCCGGAAAATCGGCCGGTATTTCCCGGGACAGCAGCCCGATCGCTCTTTTGTTAAAAACCCGGAAACCGGAGGTCACGTCGGTTATTTTGCACCGGCCGACGACGGAAACGATGACCGAAAAGAACCTGATGCCGATCCGGCGCGCCCAGTGGGTCCTGACCCGGCGCCGGGACAGGAACCTGGAGCCGATGACGACATCCGCGGCTTTTTCGTCCATGGCCGCGATCAATTTTGAGACCTCGTTGGGATCGTGCTGTCCGTCGCCGTCAACCACGATCGCCATGTCATAATCCCGCGCGACCGCGTATTTAAGCCCCGTCTGGATCGCCGCGCCGGCCCCCAGATTGATCGGATGGGCGATCACCGGGACCTTCATGGCGCCGGCAATCCGGGCCGTATCGTCTTCGCCCCCGTCGCAGATAACTAT
>JAQUOB010000173.1 GCA_028717325.1 Candidatus Margulisiibacteriota bacterium | reverse complement strand
AAGTATCTGGCTTCCTGGCAGGAAGGAACATAATGACCGAGGAGGACCGGCTGCTCGCAGCGCTCGAACAGGTGCGGCGTGACAAGCACCAGCCCTGGCGCTATATCAGTTTCACTTTCTTGAACGGGATCGCGCAGGGGGTCGGTTTTGCGCTGGGCACGACGATCGTCCTCGGTATCGTCATCTATTTCCTAACCATAATCCTGGCCAAGCTGGTGAACTTCCCCGTCCTGGGCTACTACTTCGGCGAGATTTCCCGGATCATCGACGCCTACATCCAGCATGCCCCCAAAGTCAGGTAGCAATGTTTTTTTACTCGATCGCCTTTCTAATTACCGCGCTTGATCAGCTCATCAAATATCTGGTCCAAAAAGAGATGATTGTCGGCCAGTCGATCCCGCTGATAGGCCACGTTTTCAAGCTGACCTACGTGCGCAATACCGGCGCCGCTTTTTCGCTTTTCGTCGGATTTTCGCCTTACCTCGCGGCCATCGGCCTGGCCGTCGCGGTCGCCGTGATCTATCTTCACTACAGGACATCACCAGAAAATTATTTACTGCAGATAGGTTTCGCCACGATCCTGGGCGGCAGTCTCGGTAATTTGATCGACCGCCTGTTCCGCTTTTACGTGATCGATTATCTCGATATCACCGTCTGGCCGGTCTTTAATTTGGCCGATATCATGATCAATGTCGGCGTCATTATGCTGGCCTGCCGGCTGTTCAGCCAAGGAGAAAAAGATGCTTCCCGTTCTGCTTAAACTGGGTGTTTTAGAGATCAGGTCCTACGGTTTTTTTGTAGCCCTGGGTTTTCTCGCCGGTATTCTCTTGTCACTTTATTATGCCGGGCAAGAGAAGATCGAGCAGTCGAATATTCTTGACCTGGCAATCTATGTCATCATCTCGGCGATCGTGGGAGCCCGGCTGTTTTACGTCTTTGGCCAGTGGGACTATTACCGGTCCAATCCGCTCGAGATCATCATGGTGCAGAACGGCGGGCTCGTCTTCCTCGGTGGTCTGCTCCTGACCTTGCTGACGGTTTTAGTTTATTCCCGGGCGAAAAATATTCCGTTACTGCGACTTCTGGACGCGATTACGCCGGGCACCACTCTAGGCTACGCCATCGGCCGGATCGGCTGTTTCCTGAACGGCTGCTGTTTCGGTCTGCCGACCGGTTTACCCTGGGGGGTGACTTTTCCGCCCGGTTCGCTGGCCGCGGCTTACTGCCCCAACCAGGCGCTGCACCCGACCCAGCTCTACTCAGCGCTCGCCATGCTGCTCGCTTTTTTTGCGCTCGTCTGGCTTTATCGGACGAAGAAATTCGACGGCCAGATCATTTTCTGGGGCTTGGTCCTTTATTCACTCTACCGTTTTCTGGTCGAATTCCTCCGCTACAGCCCTATCCACTGGCTCAACCTGACCCCTTCGCAGTGGCTGGCGATCTTCATCTTCTTTTTCGGTGTCTGGGGACTATCTTATTTTAGAACGACCCAAATTCACAAATGACCGCCCTAATCCCCGAATCCGATCACGAATATATAATTTCCGCCGAGCAAAAAGGCCAGCGCCTGGACCAATTTTTATCATCGATCGAGCCACTCAACCTCTCTCGTTCGCAGATCAAGAAGCTGATCGAGGATTCTTTTATCGCCGTCAATGACCGCCCGGCCGAGCCGAGCTATAAGATAAAAACCGACGATAAGATCAGGGTCAGGGTGCCGCCGCCGAAGGAGCTGACGATCAAGTCCGAAGATATCCCGCTCGATATCGTCTACGAAGATAACGACATCATCGTGGTCAATAAGCCGAGAGGCATGGTAACTCACCCGGCGCCCGGCAATTACACCGGGACACTGGTCAACGCCCTGCTCCACCACTGTGATCACTTGGCCAATCTGGGCGCGCCGCTGCGGCCCGGTATCGTCCACCGCCTGGACAAGGACACCTCCGGCCTGATCGTCGCCGCCAAAACCGATGCCGCCTATCATTCGCTGGTCAAACAGCTGAAGGACCGGACGGTGGAAAAAACCTACGTCGCGCTGGTCCACGGCGTGATCAAAAACAATGAGGGGGTGATCGAAGCCCGGATCGGCCGGCACCCTGTGAATAGGCAGAAGATGACAGTTATACAAAATACGAAAAACGAAATACGAAATACAAAATCAAGAGAAGCTTATACTTCCTATCAAGTAATAAAGAGGTTTAAAAACTACACGCTGGTCGAAGTTAAAATAAAAACGGGGCGGACGCATCAGATCCGCGTTCATCTGAGCCATCTCGGATACCCGCTGGTCGGCGATCCGACCTACGGCGGGAAAAAAGATGAATTCAAGCTGAAAGGACAATTCCTGCACGCCAAAAAACTGGGATTTATTCATCCAGGTTCGGGAAAATTTGTGGGATTCGAAACCAAGTTGCCGGCAGAACTGGAAAAAATTCTTTATAAGATAGCGTAGCTGGTCACGATGCCCAGCGTCATCGGGATCCCGACGAGGATAAGGATGTCGTTGAAGCTGACGCCGAGATGGAAGAAACTGACGCCGATGAAGACCGCGAGCAGACCGATCGCCGACAGCACTACCCCGTTGATCAGCGAATGAAAGAGATTTTTTTCTTTTCTGACAGGCAGGGTCGGCACGATCTCTTTTTTGAGCGGCTGGGGCTGCTCGAGCGGTTGAATTATTCTGACGACTACATCACGGCTATTCATGTTTTACCCTTCAAATAGTTATCGGCCGGTCGGCTGAGAAATTTCAGGCAAGATCGGCGGCCTGGCGGTCCAACTTCCACCCCGGTAAACTATCGCCAGCCACCGCAGGATCACCTCCGGCTGGGTAATGACCAGCAAGACCTGAGTGGAGTTGGACTGGTTGTTCTCCCCCTTGATCTGGGCGGCGGTGACGTCGACCGCGATCGAAACCGATTCGAATCTCAGCCGGGCAAGGTCATGGTATTTCTCTCCGCTTTGAGGATCGTTCGATAAGCCGGGAACATTAAGCCCTCTGACAATATCGGCTTTAACCAGTTGGTCCGCCAGCTTTTCCCGGGCTTTCAGACAAATCCGTTCCGTGGCCTCCCGGCATTTATTGCCTTCACCTTCGCCCAAATTGTTATGGACTTCTTTGGCCAAAGCAACAATCCTGGAGATAAGCCCGTTCGCAAAATTCCGCCGGGCAAACTTGATGATATGGACTTCCTCGTCCCACTGAGGGTAAGCGATGCGAAGCGTCGGTGTCCGATGCGCTGCATTATAACTTATCATTTTATTTAACCCCGTTCCCGTTCTCTTTGGCCAGCGGCAGAAAAAGTTCCAAGCTCGTGCCTTTCCCCTTTTCACTTTCCGCTCTGACGTCGCCGCCATGCCGGTCGACCGCCCTGATCACCCAGGAGAGGCCGAACCCATCCTTGA
>JAQUOB010000172.1 GCA_028717325.1 Candidatus Margulisiibacteriota bacterium | reverse complement strand
TTCGGCGAAGGATTGGAGGCCAAAACAACTCGCGATTATTAATAAGACGAGATAAAGATAAAATTTGTAAAATCGCATCCGGGTTGAAGTATACCATAACTCTGGAGTATAATAAACATAATGAAAAACTTGAAAGCTCGCAGCCAGACCGTCGTCTCTCCCGTGCTGGGCATGTATTTCAACGATTTTGAAGTAGTGCGCGGACAGGGCTCGAACCTGATCGATATTAACGGGAAAGTGCTGCTTGATTTTTCTACCGGGATCGCCTGCACCGTGACCGGACATTGCCATCCCAAGGTCGTGGCCGCGATCAAAAGCCAGGCCGAAAAGCTGCTCCACATCTGCATCGGCGTTGCCTATTACGAGCCTTACGTCAAACTGGCGGAAGAGTTGCAAAAGATCGTTCCGATTAAGGACGCGCAATCTTTTTTCTGCCAGAGCGGGACCGAAGCGGTCGAGGCCGCCCTCAAACTGGCTAAATACGCGTCAAAGAAGCCGGGCATCATCGCTTTTAAAGGCGGCTTCCACGGCCGCACGCTGGGCGCGCTGTCGGTCACGACCTCGAAACTGAAATATCGCGACGGTTACGAGCCGCTGCTGCCCGAAGTGTACATCGCGCCGCTCGATCTTCAGGTCGTCGAGGGGTTGATCGCCAGTCATCGCGACAAGATCGGCGGCCTGATCATCGAACCGATCCTCGGCGAAGGCGGTTATGTTGAGGTCGGGCAGGACTTCTTGAAAGGCTTGCGTCAGCTTTGCGACCGGAACAACATCTTGCTGATCTTTGACGAGGTCCAGACCGGCATCGGTCATACCGGCAAGTGGTTCGCCTGCGAGCACGCCGGCGTCGTGCCTGACATTATCACCGTCGCCAAAGGGATCGCCTCCGGTTTGCCGCTCGGGGCCTGTGTCGCCAAAAAAGAGATCATGGCCAAATGGTCGCCGGGCGCGCACGGCGGCACTTTTGGCGGTAATCCCGTCTGCTGCGCCGCCGCGATCGCCACTTTAAAAGCTATCAAGGAAGAAAAAATGCTGGCGAATGCAACTAAACTTGGCGCGTATTTGAAACAGAAGCTCTCTGGACTCCGAGCTCAACACTCCGGGCTCATAAAGGAAGTCCGCGGCCGGGGCCTGATGCTCGGCGTTGATTTCGGCAGCAGCGAACCGGTGAAAAAGATCATTAATTTTTGCTTGGAACGGGGGCTGGTCCTCATTTCAACCGGTGCCGACGGCACGGTTATTCGCGTCATTCCCGCCCTGAACGTCAAAAAAACCGAGATCGACCGCGCGTTAAAGATCTTTTCTGCGGCCCTCGCCAATGTTTGAGTACAAGGACCTGCCCGATCTCCTGGAGATCGCCGCGTCTAAAAACGAACCCCCCTTTATTCTTATTCTCGATGGGATCGAAGACCCGCATAATTTTGGCGCCATCCTGCGCACGGCCGAAGCCGCCGGCGTCCACGGCGTCGTTATCCGCAAAGCCCGGCAGGCGCCGGTCACGGAAACCGTCATCAAAGTCTCGACCGGTGCGGCCCGCACCGTGCCGATCGCCCGGATCCCCAATATCGCCGAGGCCGTCCGTTACCTGAGGAACGAATCTCTGACGGTATTCGGCCTTGAAATAGACGGGAAGAGATTATATAATCAGGCAGACTATCGGGGAGCGGCGGGTTTTGTGGTCGGTAGCGAAGGCCAAGGCATTTCCCGGCTGGTCAAAGAAAGATGCGACGAGATCGTGCGGCTGCCGATGCGCGGCAGTCTTAATTCCCTGAACGCTTCGGTCGCGACGGGCATCATGCTTTATGAGGTTTTGAGGCAGAGATCCGCAGTTGAATAATTCATTAAAGGAGGTGAGTTTACATGGCAGAAAAAGTAGCAAAAGTCGGCGTCAAGAAAGTGGCCGGTTATCTCTATTTCGTTGACAAGCAGGGGGATATTTCCCGCGCCAAGATGGCCCGCGGACGAAAAAAATCCAAAAAACGCAGATAAGTTTATTAAACAACTAGCGGCTTATAACTTCGGCTTTTTAGCTTGTAAGTTGTAAGTCGTTAGTTGTTAGTTAGTCTGGAGAGGTAGCAAAGTGGTTAAATGCACCTGACTGTAAATCAGGCGGCTTATGCCTTCGAAGGTTCGAATCCTTCCCTCTCCAATCTACTTCGCCCCTGCGGGGCTTCGTAGAATTTACCCCTCCCCCTTTCTCACGTCTAAAAAACATTTGACTTCGCTCTTTTAGAGAGTATAATCGGCTTAATACTGAACGGGAGGTGTTAAAACATGGCAGAAAAAGTAGCGAAGGTCGGCGTCAAGAGGGTGCAGGGATATTTATATTTCGTTGACAAGCAGGGGGATATTTCCCGTGCCAAGATGGCCCGCGGCCGCAAAAAATCCAAAAAACGCAGATAAATTCATTGCTTCGGTTATACTTTGCCCGTCGATATTTCTTTGTCGACGGGCAATTTTTTCGCGCCGAAGTTCTCGGCAAGGTTCTATTCGAGGGCGAGCGTGTTTTTCTCGGCTTTTTTCAGGGGTGGTTTTACTTTTTTTGCCGGCTTCTGTGCAAATGGCCTCACCTGCCGGCTGGCGAATTTGTCATAGCGCGTCGTGTTCCAGGCAACCAGGTTGGCCTGGTGCTCGGCCTTAAAGCCCGGCGGGTTAAGCTCCGACAGCATCACCTGACGGTCCTGCCGCCGCTCTTTTTCCACCGAGATCCTGTCGATGCCGGCAAAAATAGCGCGGAGCGTTCTTATATAATGCGCGAACGGCGGAACCCCCTTATAGACGTAAACAAAATCTTTGATGTTTTTTGTTTTTCTATATTTGCGATACCACTTGCCGGTTGCGATTATTTCGTGCGTCCGGTAAATATTGTCGTAGATCGAACTGAAGCTCGACGCCCCGTTGCAGATACCGGTCAAATTACGGCTCCGCTTGGGATAGCGTCGGCCGAAAGTGCTCTCCGCGCCAGCCACCGCGAGATAAAGGCGGTAATCAAGCCCGAAGCGATCGGCGCAGTAAAGTATCTCATGCACATGGCCGCGCAGGGGGCTGTCGGGATACCGGGCCAGGAATTTCTGGACCTTGACGGCACGCAGATCCCGGGGAAAGCCCGCACTCGAGCAAACCACCAAAAGCATAGTTATCGCAAAAAACTTTTTCATCATATATCGCTTTCGGCCAATTCGGGCGACAATTTCACATTATACCCCAATTCCGTCCAAATTACGCACTTCGATATCCCCTTTACACCGGCAAACCCCGGGTCTATAATAGCCGCAACAAGGAGGTGCGTCATGAACCAAAGCGATACTGAGCGCTTCGTCAGGATAGTCATCGGCGGCGTCTTGTTGCTGGCAGCCACCTACGTAGCGATGAACATAATTTTAGTTTGGGTGTTGATTATTCTCGGGCTGATCCTGATACTGACCGGACTGTCCG